>JBFMDG010000125.1:0-12960 GCA_040754135.1 Verrucomicrobiota bacterium | reverse complement strand
TTCGCGCAATGTGGCGGCGCGCCCATCCCAAAAGAAGGAACTTTTCCAGGCGAGATTGAAGAGCGGCATCGAATTTCGCGATCCCACCTTTCCTTCCGCGCCGATGCTGAAGCGCCGGCCGGCATCGATGAACGCGGCTTCAGCCTGATGACACGAAGCGCAGGATTGTGTGTGGTTGATCGATAACTGCGGATCGTGAAATAGCTGGCGGCCCAACGCGACACCTTCCTCCGTCAACGGGTTGTCGCGAGGCAATGCCGGTTGCGGAAAGAAACCGGGAATTGCGAAACGGTACGGCGTCGCAGTGGGCGCCATTTCGACGGTGGTTGCGGTGCGCGCCGGTTCCGGTGCGGGTGCGAGAGGGCAAACCCTTTCGATTTCAAAGGCGTGACAAATGTTTTCGCGCAGGCGATCGGCAACTTCGTCCTGTTCGCCGGAATGCGTCGAACTGGTTTCGGCAAGCGTGATTTTGTGACGGCCCGAAAAAAGCCGGTCCACATGGAACGCAATTCTAATTTCCTGAGCATGATCGTGGTTGTTGAGATCCAGCGCCACAGGCAAGGCAATGGTCGTCAGCATTCGATCCGTAGTGAGGTGAAAGGAATAGCCATTTTGCGAACCGTCGCGCGCCAGCCAATGGCCTTCGAGCGCGACGAAGACAAACCCGCCCTGCCAGCTCCAATGCAAGCCGTTGAGGTTGGGATTGAGCGGATCGTCCGCGGCCCGTGTCGCGGGATTGGCGTGATTGGCCGCCGGATCGAGTCCGACTTGAAAACGGAGGGTGCGGATGGAGGCAGGCGGCAGGAATTGCGGTTGAAAATCCGGCCGGTCGAGAGCTGCATCCATCCACGCCACCGAATTCGTCAGGTGAATCCAGGAACCATCGCTATTTTCGAAAGCGAAATTGCTCAGGAAATAACTGAGGCGTGTGATCGAAATGTGTTCCCCCGCGGCGTTCGTGTAGCGGAGCGCGCTCATTTGCAATGGGTCGCGCTGAAACATTGGCTGCACTTTGATTTTCACGGTGGCCGCTGACATGGCCGTTGCAAATAGGAACGCGAAAAGAGCGCATCCATTGCGAAGGAATGCGGCTTTGTTTTGCCGCGCGGCGGATCGGTCATCAGTTGGCCCGTGCTGGCGTTGGTCAAAGCGGTGCGGCAAGGCGCTTCTCCGCCGCTGCCGAAGGTCGTATTGGCGTAGATCAAATTTCATGGGAAGCGCCTCGATGGTTTTAATTGGAATCGTGATTGGCAATGGCCGTTCGGACCACGCGAAAGAACTGGTTTGGTGTGGCCGCTTCGGTGGTGACGGAAGCCCGATCCTTCACCGCATTCACTGCCGTGATGGTGGGGATCCATGATTGCCCATTCGCGCTCGATTCGACTCGGTATGTGCCGCCTTCCGCCGCGCTCCAGGTGAGGGTGACAGTGCCTTGGTTTAGTGAGGGTCGATCCACGCGCACCTCGGCATTTGCGCCGCCAACAAAGTGGGTGGTAACCGGTTCAGTGATTGCATTGATCGCGCTGCCCGTTGGAGTTCCGAAATAGCAACGGCCAAGGTTGTAGGGAAATGCAGGAACGCCATTCTCAGTGATGGTGACGAAGTAAGCATAAGTGCCCTGCGGAAATTCGGGCGTCACACAAAACCGGCCGTTGTACTCATCGAGATCGAAGTCCACACCCATCCTGCCGCCGAGATCGCCGAGAAAGTCGTGGTCTTCGAGATAACGCCCGAGCGGGTAGCCTGAACTCACTTGTGGTCCGTGCTCGATCGTGTTCAGTGTCGCTGCGCGCTGATAAGCGCGTGCGGCCCAAGCCGGGAGAGTGGTGCGGCCTGTGACGGCCAGATTTGCGGTGCCATTCCGGCCGTCCCGAATCACGTAACCCGTCGCCATTCTTTTCAGGCCGCTTTGCGGGTCGTTGGGATTCGCGTAGCCATACGGGCCGTAAATGGGGAAACCGTCGCGCACCCATGCCACAATCGGAGAATGCTTTGTGACCGGCCCAACACTTTCGCTGTATCGATTGCGGGCGGGATCGTACTCGACGTGATCGCCGAGTTGATGCCGGAGCGCAATGGGATTGGCGTGATAATGATGATTGAGCCCGGCCTGATGAGCGAGGCCGGCGTCGAAGGTCACGCTTTCATTCACGTACGCATCGCGGTTCCACAAGCCGCTGCCCATGGTTTCGGCGGCGCCGTTCCAATAAAACGCATCGCGATTATCGAACAGCGCGACTCCATTTACGAAATAGCCGATGGCACCAAGGCCGGTGAGCGTTTTGGTCGCCGGCACGGTTGGCGCGCGGGGAATGCGGTAGAGCACGCGCGCGTTGGCTGGATAGTTTGGGAAGAGTTGCGTCCTGGCGGCATTGAGATACCACGGCCCCATGACGTAGCTCGCCAGTCCGCTCGATCGGATGTAAACCCAGTTTTCAGACGAAGCGATTTCGCGCACACCTGCATAGACCGGCAACGATTGATTGCCTTGCCCCCGGCTCCAGGTAATGACCGCATTGCCGGCGGCTTCATCGGCAGCAGTCCGATAAATGCGCGCGTATTGCGCCGAGTGCTGCGTGAACCACGAGTCGATTCGCGGATCGGCGGCGGCAATACCGGAGATCGCCAGCGCAAAGCTCGCAAGCAAGCGAGTTGCGAGCGCGGCGCGCCGAGAGGGCAACGCCCGCGCGGATTGATTTTTGGCAGGAGTGCTTATCGCAGGAGTTGAAGTTTTCATGCGCCCGAGAATATGCGGGTGAACCTTAAGGGAACGTGAAGCCACAACCTCCCTCCACAAGTTTTTTTGGCGGCGGCACCTTCATCTTTTCTTAAGGTGGGCTGAGTCATCATCAACGCCATTCTGCGATCGCGTGGCGGGCTTGCGCTCGTGCTTGTGCTTTCGTGCTGGCGCTGGCGCTTCGCGAACTAATCTCTATACTCGAACAAAATCACCCCATGAGAATCCTGGTCGTCGAAGATGAACCCGACTTGCGGTCGGCGCTGGCGCGAGCTCTGCGCGACGAAGGATATGCCGTGGACACCGCGGCGGACGGCGAAGAGGGCCTCTATAAAGCGGAGAACTGGAGTTACGACGCGGTCGTGCTCGATGTCATGCTGCCCAAGCTCGACGGGTGGGAATTGCTCGAGACGCTGCGGCGCACGAAAAAAACTCCGGTCCTGATGCTGACCGCGCGCGACGCTTCGCGCGATCGTGTGCGCGGACTGGATGGCGGGGCGGACGATTATCTGGTGAAGCCATTCGATCTTGCGGAATTGCTGGCCCGGTTGCGTGCGCTGATCCGGCGCAGTGCCAGCCAGGCGCGCTCGCGAATCGATATCGGCGGCGTCAGCATCGATTTCGCCGCGCGGACGGTTTCGCGCGGAGGCGAGCCGGTGACGCTGACGGCCCGGGAGTATTCGCTGCTCGAGTATTTGGCGTTGCACCAGGGGGAGGTGGTGACGCGCACAGCGCTTTACGAACATCTTTTCGACGAGGACGACAGCACCCTATCCAATTTGCTCGATGTGCATGTGTCGAACCTGCGCAAAAAACTCGGGCACGATTTCATTACGACGCGGCGCGGGCACGGGTATTCCATCGAGGTGTGCTCATGATTTTTCGTTCCATACGGTGGCGGTTGCAGCTTTGGTATGCCCTTTTTCTGGTGCTGGTGCTGGCGGGATTTGGGTTAACGGCGCTGCAACTGCAGCGCGCGCATGAATTGCGGCGCATCGATCAGGAATTGCAAGAACGCGCCGGGGTGTTGTTGCAGGCGCTCGGCCAGGTTCCAGAAGATGCTGCCGGGCCGCTGCCGCCGCCGCGGCGAATGGAACCGGGCGCGCCCCCGCATCCGCGGCCACCCGGGGATGGGTTTCGCCCGCCTCGCCCGCGCGGTTCGCCAGCGGATTTTGCCGCGCCGCGCCCGTTCCAAATCCCGCGAGAGCACGCCGGATTATTCGACACGAACCGATCGAATGCGTGGTACTACATTGTCTGGTTGCCAGGCGGTCGTGAATTGAGCCGGTCTGCCAGCGCGACATTTGAAATCCCGTTTCCGGTCAGCGCGTCGTCTCAGGCGCGATCTGGTGGAGTGCGCATGCGCGGGCCTTTGCGTGAATTGTTTCAATTCACCCCGCCGGGCGAATGCGTGCTGGTCGGACGCTCGATCGCTCCCGAACTGGCCGGGCTCAAACAACTCGCGTGGTGGTTGAGCGCCTTGGGCGGTTGCGTGCTCGTGGCGGGGCTCGCCGGCGGATGGTGGCTGGCCACGCGGGCCATTCGCCCGATCGACGACATCAGTGCTGCCGCGGCAAAAATTGCCACCGGCGATCTCTCCCATCGAATCAGTGTTGAAGAGACCGACAGCGAGTTGGGCCGGCTGGCGGGTGTGCTCAATTCCACTTTTGCCCGGCTCGAATCCGCTTTTGTGCAACAGGCGCGTTTCACTTCCGACGCATCGCACGAACTGCGCACGCCGGTGTCCGTCATCCTCACCCAAACGCAAAGTGCCCTGGCCCGGGATCGATCAGCAGCCGAGTATCGCGAAACGGTCGAAGCCTGCCAGCGTGCCGCGCAGCGCATGCGGCGTTTGACGGAATCGCTGCTCGAACTGGCGCGGTTTGACGCTGGGCAGGAAAATCTCGCGCGCCTCGAGGTGGACCTTGCTCAAGCCGCCGCGGAATGCGTGGAACTGGTTCGTCCCTTGGCGGAGGCGCGTGCCCTCTCGATTCATGCCGAACTTTCCACGGCGCGATGCCTTGGTGATCCCGATCGCCTCGGTCAAGTGCTGCTCAACCTTCTGACCAATGCCGTTCATTACAACCGGAGTGGAGGCGAGGTCCGCTTGATCACTAAACTCGAGGGTGACGCGGCGCTCTGCCGGATTACCGACACTGGAAACGGGATTCGTGCGGAAGATTTGGATCGCATTTTCGAACGCTTTTATCGCGCAGACGGCGCGCGTTCGGGATCGGCCGGCCACAGCCACGCGGGAATCGGTCTCGCGATTGCCAAAGCAATTGTCGAATCGCACGGCGGCTCGATCGAGGTGGAAAGCGTGCCTGGCGCCGGCGCCACATTCACGGTCCGTTTGCCGGCAGCTTGATTGAATGACGAGAACAAAACGCAACCGAAGTGTCATCCCTCCAGCCCCGAAGTCCCCCGCATTGAACCAGCAAAAAGGCTCTCAATAAAAAATCATTTTCACTCCGGCGATCACGAGGACAACCGAGAGCAATTGGCGAATCCGCGGAATTTCCAATCGGCGGCTGCCCAATTCCGCGCCAATCCAGCCGCCGGCCACGGCCGCGATGCCCCAAAAACCGATTTCAAACGGCAGATGCGCCACACTTGAAAGATGTCCCAGCTGTCCCGCGATCGAGTTCATGAGAATGAAGACCACCGCCACGCCCGAGGTCTGGCGCGTTTCCGCCCAGCCCATGAGTAATAGCAATGGACTGAGAAAAATCCCGCCACCCACTCCCGTCAGCCCCGACAAAAATCCGATGCCACTCCCGGCCAGCAATGCGATGGGAATGGGCAACGGCTTGAGCGCGCCGCTCGGGCGATGGGTCTTGCGAAACAATTGCACCGCGGCATAGAGCAGAACAAGTCCGACGATCACTTTGTAAGTTTTTGCCGGAAGCGCCAGCCAGCCGCCGAAGAACGCGAAAGGAATCGATGTGACAGCAAATGGCCAAAAAAGATTCCAGGAGAAACAACCCGCGCGGACGAACTTCACACTGGCAATGGCGGCCACGAGAATATTCAACGTCAGCGCGGTCGGTTTCATGACATTCGGCGCCAACCCGAACAACGCCATCGCCGCGAGGTAACCCGACGCGCCCGCATGTCCGACGGAGGAATAAAGCAACGCCGCCGAGAAAATCATCAGCGCCAGGCCAATAACGGCGCTTGAGGTCAAAACCTCCGCCATAGCCTCCGCACTCTCACGTTCATGGATCGAAATTTCAGGGCGAACATGGCGCGAGGTTAGACACTCCACGCACGAATGCCAACTGGTGAGTGGGGGGAGGGGGGAAGGGATGAAGGGATGAAGGGTTGAAGAGTTGAAGAGTTGAAGGGAAGCCGCCGATGAGCAACCGGTCACGCATCGCGTGCCGTTCGATGGCTCGTGTGGAATCCGCAGAGGATCTTGAAGGCCCTGCGCCATTCAAGTAACCTCAGACTCATTGAAGCCTTCGCCCTCTTCAACTCTTTAATCCTTCAACCCTTCAACCCCCGCAACCTATTCTCCCAGGTTCCGCTTCAACAGCTCGCGAAGCCGGCAAGGGGAGAGCACGGTCACGGTTTTGCCTTTCACCAGAATTAATTTTTGATTCCGGAATTTGGCGAGGGTGCGGGAGAATGTTTCGCTGACGGTGCCGAGTTCGGCGGCGAGGACCCGCTTGGTGATGGTGAGTTCGATGGGGACCGGCTGAGTGGCGGCGGGATCGGGGCATCGTTTGATGAGCCAATTGGCGAGGCGCGTCTCGACATCTTTCAAGGTGAGATCTTCAATTTGACTGACGAGCACACGGAGGTGGAGGCTCATCGACGCGAGCATGCGCAATCCGAGCTCCGGCTGGCGGGTCAACAAGGCGAGGAAGCCGGATTTTTGCACGAGCAAAACTTGAGTGGACTCGACGGCGCGGGCATCGGCTGGATAACCGGTTTCGGTGGCCAGGGTCGCTTCGGCAAACGATTCGCCGGCGCGAAAGACGTGGATGACCTGTTCTTTGCCGGCGGCGTTCACCCGGTGAACGTTAATGGCCCCCTTTTGCACGAGATAAAATCCGTGAGAAGCATCGCCCTCATGAAAGAGATATTCGCCTTTATCGAGACTTTTAAGCAGGGTGATGGCGGCGATGTGATGCAGATCCGCCGGGGGCAGACCGGCGAAGAGTTGACAATTCCGCAGGCTGTTCACGAGGGCGATCTGGCGGAATTCCGCCAGAGCCGATCTCCGGTCAGTGGTCGTATTCAGTTGCATAGTGATTTGCGGCGTTGCACTCAAGTGTGGACCAGCCTTCACCGGGGACGCCGGAAGCGCCAACCTTCTTTTGCTCAATTCAGAATATTTTTTGGCCGGTAACGCAGGACTGATAAACCAGGAATTCGAAACGACGCATGCACTGGGATGGAGCCTTGCGCGCCACCGGTCAGAATTTCAGATTCCATTCTTTGGTGGCGTATTTGTTTAAAGCGAGCTGCCGGGTGTTCTCCCGCGGAAAGTCCGATGCGGTTTCATGCGCGCCCCAGACGTTTCGGAGCGCCGCTTTCAGTTTTTCCGGCCTGCCACCGAGATTCATAAGGAACGCGTGGTGCGAGCGGTCCTTGCGGTAATCGGGTTGGCGCGACGGAAATGGCAAGAGTTTCTCGATCCAGGTCAGGTCGCAATTGATCAGAAACGTTCCGTGAAACAGGAGAAAGTTTTTATGACGCCGCTGGGCGTTTCCGGAGAATTTCAAATCGTCGCTGGCCAAGTCCGTGTGACCTTTCACTTCAATGCGGCGGTCTGGAAAAAGATTGGCGACGGCCTGACGATGGCGCTGCATGACAAAGCAATTGGTGGAAGGTATGCCGGCGAGTTCCGGGTGCGAATCGATTGGGAGAACGAGGGCATAATTCAATACGCCCGGCCCCTGGAGCACTGTCCCACCGCCGCTGCACCGGCGAAAAACCGGAATGCCCCACTGGGCGCAGGCGTTTGAGTTGACCTCCTGTTCGACCCGGTTTGAGTAACCGACCACCACAAAGCGATCGGCGGTTTCCCAGAACCGAAGCACGGGGCCGCTCTGGCCGGCCTCGCAAGCATCAAGCAATGCCTCGTCGCACGCGAGGTTTTCCTCGGGCGAGGGCAGGGAGAGGTCCAGGTATTTCATTTGTGCCGCGTGCGTTCTACGGTATTTTGTTTCTGATTTGACCGGGACTATAGGCCATGACGATCCGTTTTCGCAATTGACACGGCCCGGTCATTCGGGTTGCGTAACCGGTTCACGGCGGGTTTTGAACGTGGAACCGACGCGGTTCGCGCCGCGAAAACAACCAGGCGAAGGTGAAATCCTGAGTGCGGATTCCAGAGCGACGCCCGATTTTCCGTGAACGAATTTTTTTGGGTAGCCAAAGACAAAATGAGATCGAAAACCAAACATGAGCTGGCCCAGCGGCCAGGTTCCGTCGGCGATTCGCCCGATGAGTCACGGAATGGCGACGAAACGAGCAAGTGGTTTGAATCCCTTGAGTTCGTCCTCGAATACACGCTGAAGAATCAAATACCGGATCGCGCGCATTCCTTTCTCGATCACCTGCTCGACCGCTTGCGATCAGCGGGTGTCAAAGCGCCCCATACCGTCAGCACCCCTTACGTCAACACCATCCCGGCGGAGGAGCAACAGGCCTATCCCGGCGACCGCGAGATTGAACGGCGGATCAAGAGTTACATCCGTTGGAATGCCATGGCCATGGTTGTGAACGCCAATCGCAAACACAACGGCATCGGCGGTCATATTTCCACTTTTGCCTCTTCGGCCACGCTCTACGAAGTCGGTTTCAATCATTTTTTCCGCGGCGGCAGTGGCGACCGGCCGGCCGACATGATTTTTTTCCAGGGCCACGCCACGCCGGGCAATTACGCGCGCGCCTTTCTCGAAGGCCGGCTGGATGCGCATCATTTGCATCATTTCCGTCAGGAATTGACCGAAGGCGGCGGCCTTTCCTCCTATCCGCATCCCTACTTGATGCCGAATTTCTGGCAGTTTCCCACCGTCTCGATGGGCCTCGGGCCGATCATGTCGATTTACCAGGCGCGGTTTAACCGTTACTTGAAAGCGCGCGGATTCATTAAGGGCGAGGATCCGAAGGTCTGGTGCTTCGTTGGCGATGGCGAAAGCGATGAGCCGGAATCGCTCGGCTCGCTCACCCTCGCGTCGCGCGAAAATCTCGACAATTTGATCTGGGTCGTGAATTGCAACCTGCAACGACTCGACGGCCCGGTGCGCGGGAATGGCAAAATCATTCAGGAACTCGAAGCCCTCTTCCGGGGCGCCGGCTGGAATGTCATCAAAGTGATCTGGGGTTCGGATTGGGACGCGCTCCTCAAGGCCGATACCAAAGGGCTGCTCCTGAAACGCATGGAGGAAGCGGTGGATGGGGATTACCAGAAATATTCCGTCGAACCCGGCAGTTACATTCGGAAACATTTCTTCGGTAAATATCCGGAGTTGCTGGCGATGGTGAATCACCTCTCGGATGATCAGCTCCGCAAATTGCTCCGCGGCGGTCATGATTCGCTGAAGGTCTATACCGCGTTTAAATCTGCCATGACCCACCAGGGCCAGCCCACGGTGATTCTCGCCAAAACTGTCAAGGGTTACGGGCTGGGCGAGGCCGGCGAAGGGCGCAACATCACGCATCAGCAAAAAAAGCTGAACGAAAAAGAACTGCGCGAATTCCGCACCCGCTTCGGCGTGCCCATCAAAGACGAGGAAATCGTCGATACCCCTTTTTATCGGCCTCCTCCCGACAGTCCGGAAATGAAATACCTGCTCGAGCGCCGCAAAGCGCTCGGCGGGTTTTTGCCGGAACGCAAAGTCCGCGCGCAACCGTTGCGCGTCCCGTCTCCCGACGAGTTCACCGAATTTTATAAAGGCTCGGGGCGATTCGAGGTTTCGACGACCATGGCGTTTGTGAAGCTGCTGACGGGGTTGCTGCGCAACAAGGAGATTGGCAAAAATATCGTGCCGATCATTCCCGATGAAGCGCGCACGTTCGGCATGGACGCGCTCTTTCGCGAGATCGGCATTTACTCGACCAAAGGCCAGCTTTACGAGCCGGTCGATCGCGCGTCGTTGCTTTATTATCACGAAGCCAAGGATGGCCAGATCCTCGAAGAAGGGATTACTGAGGCCGGCGCCATGTCCTCATTTATCGCGGCCGGGACCGCTTACGCCCATCACGGAGTCCACATGATTCCGTTTTACATTTATTATTCGATGTTCGGCTTTCAGCGGATCGGCGATTTGATGTGGCTGGCCGGCGATATCATGGCCAAAGGATTTTTGCTGGGAGCGACGGCCGGGCGCACGACTCTGAATGGAGAAGGTCTGCAACATCAGGACGGCCACAGCCATCTGATGGCGAGCACGATTCCCAGTTTGATGGCTTATGATCCGGCGTTTGGTTACGAAATCGCTCTGATTGTGGCCGACGGCATGCGCCGCATGTATGAGGAAGGCGAAAACATTTTCTATTATCTCACCCTCTACAACGAGAATTACGCCATGCCACCAATGCCGGAAGGCGCGCAGGAGGGCATTCTCAAGGGGCTCTACAAATTCAATGTCGGTCCGAACGGGAAGAAGAAAGCGCAAATCATCAGCAGCGGACCGATCATCAAAGAGGCGTTGCGCGCACAGGAAATTCTGGCCGAGCGCTACGGGGTGTCGGCCGACGTTTGGAGTGCAACCAGCTTTAAGCTCCTGCGCACCGAAGCGCTGCGCGCGCGCCGCTGGAACATGCTGCATCCGACGGCGCCGCCACAGAAATCTTATCTGGAATCCGTGCTCGAAAACGAGCGCGGCGCATTCGTGGCCGTGACCGATTACATGAAAATCGTGCCGGACCAGATTGCGCCATGGGTGCCGGGAGGATTGATGACGTTGGGGACCGATGGATTTGGCCGCAGTGACACGCGCAAAAATCTGCGGCGCTTTTTTGAAGTGGATGCCGAGCTGACGGTTGTCGCCACTTTGTATGCATTAAGCCAGCGTGGTGACGTCGATCGGCAAACGGTCGCGCGCGCCATCAAAGAGCTCGATGTCGATCCTGAAAAAGCCTTTCCTGTCTGCGTTTAATTGCTTGCAGAGCGCGGGCCCGGTCGCAAAGGTATCCGCCGCTGCGGGCCGGAGGATTTGAACCACCGCGATTCTCGAGCAGAATTCAAAATCATTTATGGATGTCCGATTGCCAAACCTGGGTGAAGGAGCCGATTCCGGTTCCGTGGTCAGCATTGCTGTCAAAGAAGGCGACTCGATCAAAAAAGGCCAAACCATTCTCGAACTCGAAAATGAAAAGGCGGTGGCGCCGATTCCATCGCCTGCGGATGGCAAAGTGGTGTCGATTCGTGTTAAACCGGGCGATAAGATTTCAGTGGGCCAGGTGTTGTTGACGCTTGCCGGCTCGGGTGAAACCGCGGAGAAAGCGGAAGCGTCCTCGACGAGTGCGGCCCGGCGCGCCCCTGAAACTTCGGCCAAAGCGCCCGAACCGGAAGCCGAGCCGGAGGAGGAAATCGCCGAGGAAGAAGTTGAAAGCAAGGGTGAGCGGGCATTTCCGCCGCCGGCATCTCCCAGCGTACGGAAAATTGCTCGCGACCTCGGAATCGATCTCCATCGCGTGAAGGGCAGCGAACATGGCGGGCGCATCATCCTCGCAGATTTGCGGGCCTATATCGAACGCCTGCAACGCCTCGCTTTCGCGCCCAAAACCAAAGGCAAAGCCGCGCCCGCGCCCGCTGCGGCCGAATCGATCGATTTCTCAAAATGGGGCGCTGTATCCAAAAAGCCACTCTCGCCACTGCGCAAAACCATCAGCCAGCGCATGGTCGAGTCGTGGACAACCATCCCGCACGTCACCCAGTTCGATGAGACCGACATCACGGAATTGAACGAGATGCGGAAAAAATATGCGCCGGTCTATGAGCAAAAAGGAGCTCGCCTTACCCTGACCTCTTTTGCCCTCAAAGCCGTCGTGGCCGCGTTGAAAAAGAACCCCATCTTCAATTCCAGCCTCGACGAAGCGGCCCAGGAACTCGTTCTCAAGGAGTACTTTCACATCGGCGTAGCCGTCGATACCGAAGCCGGTTTGATCGTCCCGGTCATTCGCGATGTCGATCGCAAGAATCTTTGGCAGCTTTCCAAAGAACTGCACGATCTCGCCGGCAAAGCCCGTGATCGCAAAGTCTCCCTCGATGAACTCAAAGGCGGTTCGTTCACCATTTCCAACCAAGGCGGCATCGGTGGCGCGCACTTCACACCGATCGTCAACAAGCCGGAAGTCGCCATCCTCGGGCTCGGCCGCGGCGCCGTAAAACCGATGGTCAAGAACGGAAAAATCGAGCCTCGCCTCCTCATGCCCATTTGCCTTTCCTACGATCACCGCATCATCGATGGCGGACAGGCCGCGCGGTTTGTTGTCGATCTGCGCGAGGCCTTCGAGCACTTCGCCGAATCGGAGGTGAAGTTGTGACCCAACCTTTGTCTCTCCAGCACTCCCTGACTGCAACGTCTCCCCTTTTTTCCCATGGAACCGATTCAAACTGAAATCGTGGTTGTTGGCGCCGGCCCCGGCGGATATGCCGCGGCTTTTTACGCGGCCGACAAAGGCAAGAAAGTCATTCTCGTCGAGCAGGAGAAGCGTTTGGGCGGCGTCTGTCTCAATCGCGGCTGCATTCCATCCAAAGCGCTCCTTCACGCCACAAAACTGATCGGCGAAGCGCGCGAATCCGCCCATCGCGGCATTGCGTTTCAAGCGCCGCAAATTGACCTGCAAAAGCTGCGCGCATGGAAGGAATCGGTGCTCGGCAAATTAGGGCAGGGCATCGCCAGTCTGGCCAAAACTCGCGGCGTGCAAGTCGTCCATGGCCGCGGCCATTTCGAAGATTCCCAAACGCTGCGCGTCGAGACCAGTGAAGGCCAGAAGTTTTTCCGCTTCGAAAAAGCCATTATTGCCGTTGGATCAAAATCGGCCATGCCCAAGGCCTTCGATCTCGGAAATCCGCGCGTCATGACTTCGCGCGAAGCCCTCGAAGTCGAGGACATTCCCGAAAACCTCCTCATCGTCGGCGGCGGGTACATCGGCATGGAACTCGGAACGGTTTACGCCGCGCTCGGCAGCAAAATTGTCGTCGTGGAAGCACTCGATACGATTCTAGCCGGGGCCGATCCCGATTTGGTGCGGCCGGT
>JBFMDG010000124.1:0-12969 GCA_040754135.1 Verrucomicrobiota bacterium | reverse complement strand
CTGGCGTTGGATTGTAGCGCTTTCTATTTTCTCCACCGAATCGAGAACGTGAATGTGGCGGAACCCTTCGCGTTCCAACGTGCGAAGCGACCGGCGAAGTTGCTGGGCTTGCTGCCGGATGACATGCGGCCCGAAATGACGGTCGGCGCGATTTTTATTTCGATCGTGCGCGACTCGTTCTGGAAGGTCCAGGACGATGGCGACCGGCAAACAATGAAATTCGCGCGCTATTTCCACAAAGGGTTTGCGGGATTCCGCCTGGACATTGGTGGCATCTACAACGGTGAGTTTTCCCGCCGCCAGCCGTTTTCGCGCGATGAAGTGCAGCACCTCGAAGGCATCTTTCGTGGCCGCCTGATCGTTCTCATCATCGGAAACCCATCCGCGACAATTATCGGACGACAAGATCTCTGTGGGTTTGAAATGGCGCCGCGCAAAAGTGCTCTTTCCGGAGCCGGAAACACCGATCAAAACCACCAAGGAAAGTTCGGGGATGGCCAGTGTCATTGGGAACCTGTTGTTTCAAATATGCCCATCTGAGTGGGAGCACCGACCACCGGATCCTCCGGTCCGATCGGCAGAAAGCGCACGCGATATCCGAATCGCGCCGCGACTCCCTTCGCCCACGCCTGAAATTCCGCGCGAGTCCATTCAAAGCGATGGTCCCGATGACGCATTCTTCCGGCCGGGAGTGCCGGCCATTTGACGTTGAATTCCCTGTTCGGTGTGGTCAGGACGGCCACTTTGGGTTGCGCGCACTCGAACAGCACGCGTTCAAACGCGCTGAGCCGCGCCGCATCCAAATGCTCGATGACCTCGACCACCGCCGCGGCGTCGAAACCAGCGAGCCTTTGATCGCGATAGGTCAGCGCGCCATGAATCAAGCGGAGCCGTTGCTTTTGCGCGGGCGGGAGCCGATCCCAATGCAAGCGGTCCCGCGCAATTTCCAAGGCGCGATGGGAAACGTCCATGCCGACAATTTCCTTGAATTGCGTTTCTTTCAGCAGCGATTGAAGCAAACGGCCTTCGCCGCATCCGAGATCGATGACACGCGTCGCGCCACTGGATTTCAAAGCGGCCAGCACGGCGCCGATGCGCAGTTCGTGCAAGCGAATCGAATCCTCGATGTCGGCTTCTTCGCGCGCCATCGATTCCTCCTCGGCTTCAAAATCCGGCCGGTCGTCCAGGAGTTGGCCGAGGGCCTTGTCCACCAATCCGCGTTGATGCTTGAGATATCGCCGCGCGATGGCGTCACGCTCGGGATGCGACGCGAGCCAGCCTTCGCCGTGTCGCAGCAGTTTGGCGACTTCATCATCGCCGACCCAATAATGCTTATCGTTATCGAGCACGGGCACGAGAACATAAAGGTGAGTCAGGACCTGGTGGAGGGGCCGTTGCGTTTGCAATTCGACCTGAAAGTACGGGCTCTCGCCCCAATCAGGAAATTCCTCATCCAAAGGCCATCGCGCCGCCGAAACATTGTAAGCGAGCGGTTCGAAAAGTTTGCGCAAGAACTCCTCTCCTCCTCGGCAGGGAAGCGCCGGTAATCTGATGATCAGAGGCAACGCGAGCTCGGCCAGTTCGGGCCGTTCTTTGCTTTTGCCCGCCAGCGCGCTGCCAAATATTTCCGCGATGGCCACACTCAAAAACGAAGATGCGGCATACGGCCGGTCGTTGACATATTGGTCCAGCACGCTGCCTTCACCGCTCGGACCGCGGCGATTCCGGACCAGACCGACAGGATCCACATCGACGAGCAGCGCCATTGTGCAGCGCTCCGCGGATACTTCCGGGTAGAACACATGGCCGCGGCCAAACGCCAGTGTGAACGACTGAAGGCGAGCTGGATTCTTGTGCAGCAAAAAACCGAGGTCCGTTGCCGGACGATGCGTTGTGGTAATGGTAAGCAACACGGGTTGAACTTAACTTTTCGCGCCACTTGCTGCCATCCTGAATCGGGCTCGCGCGGCAAAGCTAAAACCCGGCGAAATAACCAAGCTCGCGCAAAGAGACATAATCGCGCCGGCGTTCCTCGGTGCGGCGGCCGAGAATCACGTGATCGAGCACTTCGATCTTGAGGAGTTGGCCCGCCCGAATCAGATCGCGCGTCACTTTGATGTCCGCTTCCGAGGGGGTGGGATCTCCGCTGGGATGATTATGCACGAGCACGATGGCGGATGCGTTGGCCGTGATGGCAAGCTTGAACACCTCGCGCGGGTGCACGAGCAGGGTATCGAGGGTGCCTTGGGAGATTTGCTCGACGCGAATGAGCTTGCGCCGCGTGTTCAACAGCACGATCTGGAAATGCTCGACTTCATACAGTCTGTTTTCCTCGCGCAACAAATCGGCAATGCGCTCCGGACTATCGAGCATGGGCGATTCCGGGTGAAGTTCCTGAGCCATGCGCTGGGCGAGTGTGAAAGCGCTTTTCAGAGCGATCGCTTTGTCGCGGCCGATGCCTTTGGTGGTTTGCAGTTCATCCAGGGAAGCGCGGGCGAGACGATCGAGCGTGCCGAATTTCTGGAGCAGTTGTTCGCCGATTTGAATGGCGGAAGCGCCTTGCAACCCGGTTCGCAAAAGAATGGCGATGAGTTCTGAATTCTTGAGCGCGTCCGCGCCATACTCGACGAGCCGTTCGCGCGGCCGTTCCGTGTTGGGCAAATCTTTGATTCGAAGTTGTGACGCCATATATCCCCGCAAACGTCCTTTGGGTTGCGTGCAGGATACCGGGCGGACGACAAAATCCAACGCAAATCTCGCGCGCCACAAAATTTAATCACCACCAAAAATAGCCGGTCGTTCGAGGGAGGCGGGCGAGGTGGGGCCGAAAAGCGCGCCAGCAAAAAGTGCGGAGCGACGCATTGGGTTGAAGCTTCAGGTCCGATGTCCCGAGCCGGCCAGCAAAATGGTTCCGGGAGGTTGTACTTTGATGCGCAGTTCCCACGAAGGCATGGAGACGAAGTCAACCGCCAGAGGGAGGGGAGCGTGCCAGACGATGCCTTCGGTGACGGAATTGAGGCCGGGCAAACCGACGATGCAGGTGCGGACGGCGGAGATGAAAGAGGCCACTTTCTGAGGAGGCCTGCAGCAGGTGGCGAGATTCTGTTTCATGGCGCGAGCTTTATTTCTATTCCGAGTTCCCATGGGAACCAATGATTCATCCTGAGTCCATGGCGCGAAAGTTTTACCCGCGCTTTCCCCGCCACAGAAGCGCTTCCAAATGGCGAGATCGATCATGCGGAACGCCGGACAAGGCGGCAATCGGATGCCAACCTGAATTTTTTCTAGGTCCGGAATCGGAACTCAACATCGGGGATTACCCGAGATCAGAAGACCGCCGGCACGCCTTCCTCCATAATGCGGATCCTTTGTTCGAGGCAATCCTGGCGCGCAATTTCGCACAACCAGCGGAGCGGTTCGTCGATTTCCTCGAACGACAATTTGAAACTGCCATAGTGCATCGGCACCATCCATTGCGCTTTCAAATCGTGAAAGACTTTCACCGCTTCGTCCGGACCCATGTGCGTGTGCCGGAATGAATCCGGGTAATACGCGCCGATCGGAAGCAAAGCCACCTCGGGAGCGCAACGCCGTCCGATTTCCTTGAACCCGTCGAAATAAGCGCTGTCGCCTGCGTGGAAGATACTGCGGCCTTGATGTTCAAGAAGAAAGCCGCCATAGCCGCGGTGCTCGTCCCGAATCACCCGCGCGCCCCAATGCTTGCTCGGCGTCAAGGTGACCTTCCAATCGGCGTGTTGAAAACTTTCCCACCACTGCAATTCGATGATGCGGTCGAAGCCGAGGTCGTGCGCCAGATCGCCCATGCCCCATGGCATGACGGCGATTTTTGGCGAAGGCAGTTTGCGCAGTGTGGGCCGGTGGAAATGATCAAAATGGGCATGGGTGAGCAGCACGAGGTCGATGGGCGGCAGATGTTCGAACTTGATGCCGGCTCTTTTGATGCGCTTGAGGAGAAACAACCAGTTGGCGAAGTTCGGATCGATGAGGACGTTCAGATCGGTGTACTGCACGAGGAAGGAAGCATGGCCGATCCAGGTGAGCGCCACCTGCCCGCGAGTTAATTTGGGAAAGACCGGTTTCTTGTGTTCGCCGGTCCGTTTGGTCAGCCAGGCTTTCCAAACCATCTGATGGAAAAAGGTGCGCGGATTGAAGTGATTGCTGGGAGTGAGTTCCTTGAACGAGCGGGGGATCCGGCGTTTGCGCGAGGCCGATGGATTCGTCGAGTGCGGTGTCATGAATCGTGCACCCCTTAATATAGCCAGCTTGAATAAAAGACAATGCGCTCAGTCCAAAGCGACGGATCGAAAGATCGCCATTATGAAAACAATTCTGACCGTTATCTCAAGTCTGGCGGTGCTCGGCACCGCGCTTCCTTCCGCCTCGGCCGGTGATCGCGAATGGGCCACCGCCGGGAAAGTTCTGACCGGTGTGGCCATCGGGTCGGTGCTTGCCAGAGCATTCGAAGCGCCCCCGGTTTATCACACCACCACGGTTTACAGCGCTCCCGTAGTGGTTCATTCTGCGCCGGCTTACGTGCCGCCACCTCCCGCGGTGGTTTATCGCCCGCACGTTGTCGTTCATCATCCGGTCGTGGTGCATCACCCGCCCGTTTACGTGGCCCCTCCTCCCGTTTACGTCAGAGCGGTGCCCGTCTGCCCGCCGCCGCCACGGGTCCGTGTGCAGATCGGTTTTGGACGGCCTTATTGCCCGCCGCCCGTTTTCAGAGCTTGCTGGTAGCCGCAGTGGAGGAACCGAACAAACAATCCGCCTTCTCTCAAGGAAGGCGGATTTTTTATTTGGACCGCCCGCCCCGAGTGCGTACAAACAAACGATGACCAATTTGTCCGGGCAACTCGATCGATTCCTCCGCAAATCACCCACGCTGGGGCAAGGGGTTTACATCGCCGAACGCGCCGTCGTCATCGGGGACGTTACACTCGGAAATTTTTCCAGTGTTTGGTATCACGCCGTCCTGCGGGGCGATATCAACCGCATCGTGATTGGACATCACTCGAACATTCAGGACAATGCCGTGCTCCATCTCGCGGATGACCTGCCATGCCTTGTCGGCAATTATGTGACCATCGGTCATTCGGCCATTGTCCACGCCTGCCAGGTCGGTGACGAAACCCTTGTGGGCATGGGATGCACGATCCTCGACGGCGCCAGAATCGGGTCGCAATGCATCGTTGGCGCCAACGCGCTGGTGACACAGGGAATGCAGGTGCCGGATGGATCGCTGGTGCTGGGTGCTCCGGCTAAAATCGTGCGGGCATTGACTGCGGAAGAACGCAGCGGATTAAAAATTTGGGCCGAGAAATATGTCGTGAACGCCGCCTACTGTCTCGAACACCGGATTGCCGTGGGAGCTCCGCTTCAAAGTTAACCCTCGCCCCGCGAGCGCGGTGGTGTATTGAAAAGCGGCTTGAACTTGTCGCGCAAGTGGGATGAACTAGGCTCACACAAACGAATTTCTATGAATCCCGCATCGGATCTTTCCAACCGTCTTCTGCACCGGGCCTTTACCCTGATCGAGCTGCTGGTGGTCATCGCTATCATCGCCATTCTCGCCGGCATGCTGCTTCCCGCTCTGGCCAAAGCCAAAACCAAAGCGCAAGGAATCGGCTGCATGAACAACACCAAACAACTCATGGTCGGATGGCATTTGTATGCCGGCGATTACAACGATCAACTCTGCCGCACGGCCGGATTGGACTCGCTCGTCTCGACCGTCGCCGAAGCCCTGTCGAGCCCGCAGCGAAACCAATGGTGCATGGGCACCATGCATCAGGCGCCAAGCTGGACCAATTCGGAATTGATCAAAGTCTCACTCCTGTATCCGTTCGTGAACAACCTGGGTGTTTACCGATGCCCTGCCGATCGCAAAACGACGCGCAGTCCCTTCGGCAAAGGAGGCGTGCCCACGGTCCGCAGCATGTCGATGAATTGCTTCATGAACCCGATCAACCCCTGGTCCGTCGGACGGGTTTATCGCAAAATGAGCGACATCAACGATCCCACGCCCGCCAAATGCTGGGTCACCGTGGACGAATCGCCGACCAGCATCAACGATGGCTGGTTTGTGGTCGAGCCGGGTCTGGCCGATTGGGTGGACACGCCGGCAGCTTATCATAACAAAGCGGGCGGACTCTCCTTCGCCGATGGCCATTCCGAAATCAAAAAGTGGCGCGACCCCGGAATTCTCAAAATGCAATCGCCGCGATTTACCGGCGATCGGAGATCGGGTGATCTGCTTTGGATGCAGGAACGGACGACGCGCATTCGATGATGGGCAGTCGCGCTGTCACGACTGGCTGCACTCGAATCGCATGGCGATCGTGGAGCGATCACCGCCAGCTCGAATGAATTGGATTTTTTCCGCAGAGCAAACGGCGCTTGGGAGCGGATCAGTGCGGATCAAGTGCGGATCAGTACTTCAATTTTACTTTCGCCAGGTAAATGCTGGTCTTGCCTTCATGCGAGGAATAGTAGCTCACCCACAACAAATCCTCGTGCCAGGCCAGTCCCGCATAACTGGTGTCGCCACCGGATGGCAAAGGGAGGCATTCAGTGAACTGTGCCGATTCGGCATCGATCCAGCCGAGGGAAGTACGCACGCGACCGTCGTACAACCGCACGGCAGCGATCAAATTGCCATCGGGCAACCGCAACCAGTGCGGTCCTCCGATTTTCACGCCGAGATCTTTCCAGTCCCATTCGGTGTAGGGCGGTTTTGCGATGCCGAGTTTTCCAGTGCCGGGATTGCCATCGCGCCGGAGCAGACAGAGGGCTTTGTCATCCGGCAGGAATAAAATCGAAGTTTCATTTGGATATTCCTGGTCGAAAAGCGTGGGAACAAGCGTTTCGAACTTCTTGCCATCGCGGCTTCGGTACAGGCGGATGAATTTCTCGCCTGTCGTGTCGTAACCGATGCTGTAAGCCGCGCCTTTGTGCCAGGTCGTGCGCCAAAGCCAGAGATTCGGGTCCCCGATTTTCACCGGCTCGGTCCAGCGCCGGCCATCGCCTGAGAACCACGCCAGCGATTCGTGTTTGGCATGCGCGGGCGGATGCAAAGCTCCCGCCCCGCTAAGCATGAGCTGGCCCTCCGGAGTGACGGTGATTTTTGCATCGCGCAAATCGGAATTGGTCGAGGTAAGCAACGCGGCCGAAGCCCATTGCCGGCCATCTTTCGAAGTGATGACCCGCAGCGCGCCATCGGGCGAAACATGCGCCCGCCCTTCGCGAAACACGCAGAACCACTCGTTTTTGAATCGCACCAAATCCGTAAAGGCGTTGTGCGGCGCGGCATTCCAGATCTTGCGCACTTCGACCAGTTCCGGTTTCGGCCGCTCGGCGGCTTGCGCTCCGCACATCGAAAACAGCGCCAGATTTCCAAAGCAAATGAGGAGGCATTTTGCATTCATAAATAAATGCTGGATTTGATCAACGAAAACGCAGGGAATACAAGTCGGCGTCTTTCATCAAGAACCGAAGCCGAATCGGTTCGGCGCTCCAACGGGAAAGGTCCGTTCCGTTTTTCCACGTCACAACGCGCGCCAGATCGTCGCCGACAAGCTCGATGCAATCCTCGATTGTAAATGCGGATTTGGGCGTTCCATCGGGTGCTTGAATTTCGACGCGGACACTTCCGGCCGCGGCGGTCGCGAAATTGATTTCAAGTTGATTCCCAGTGAATCGAAGCGGTTTGGTGATCAGTTCGCCGCCGCCAAAGGGAGCGTTCACCGAAACAAACCCATCGGTGCGCAACGTATATCGTGCCAAATGCGCGCACGGTTGCGCGTAGTGCGCCTGCTTGTAAATCGACATCTCGGCCGGACCTGTCGGCACGATCCCGAGCGCAACCATTCCGGCGCGCGACGCCCAGTTGCCAAGATCGGTCCCCGGCCGGATCCAGCCTTCCATAAAGGTGCGATCGTAACGAGGACCGCCCCGACTCGTCATCAATACCGCCTCGGCGCAATCTCCTACGTAGCCCGCGGCCACACCGAGCTGGGCGGCTTGCTCGCTCGTGAGCACCTTGCGGCCCGGCATGAACCGCATGGGCGTCGCAATGTAAATATGCGGCGCGCGAAAATAGGGATGCGTCTGAGAGGTGTAAAGATGTTCGAGCGGCGTCTCGCCAAAATTCATCGCCACCGGCTCAGTCCAGTTTTCGAAATCGATGGAAGTCGTCCGGCTGATCGAACGGAAACCGCGATACTCGCCTCCCGTCCAGGTCCGAAAATAAGCGACGTAACAGTCCTCCGCTTCCGACCAGAATGCGACGTTTTGGGAGTCGAAAGCGCCTTTCGTGATCACCGGTTGCTCACGCCATTTTTTCCAACGAATGCCATCCGCGGAAACGAACGCCATCAATCCGCTCGTCGAAATGCCAGCCAGGGCTTTGTACTTTTCCGCGGGCGGAACACCGGGGCGTGCATCGATGAATGGGCTGAAATTGTGTGAAGCCGGCGCCTGGCCATGCAGGATGACATTGTTCGCTTTCGTGCCGTTCAACTCGAACAATCCGAGCTCCGGTTTGCGCCAGACAATCCCATCGTCACTCTCGGCGTAGCAGGTGCATTCCGATTCCGTGCCGTCTTTGCCCGATGCGGGCAGGCCGCGGTAGTACATGCGGAATCGAGCGTCGTCTTTCAAAACGGTGACGTAACCGGCGTGTATGCCTTCCCAGGGGCGATCGAATTTCAAGACGATTCCGGCGTGCCGCGGTTCATGCAACTTCAGGGTCGCGCCTTTTATTTCATGAATGAGGTAATGATCCACGAAAAGTTCACGACGGGAACCGACCGCAGCCCCATCGTGCTCGTTGCGGTTGACGGCGTGCATGAGGCGGCGGTTTATGGCTCGTAAAGTTTTGGCGGGCTCCGCACGCCAATTTGCGCGAAACAATTGCGCGTCCTGTTGCAGATTTTTGAGTTGCCGTAACGCCATCGGCACAGTGAGTTCTGGAAAACGAAACTCGAGTGATTGATCCAAACACGGACATAGCGAAAGCCTGTGAGCGGTTTTGTTGTAAACCATCAAGCCGAGCCGAGCCGCGTCTGATTCGTTCAGCGACAAACAGGCTTTGCTGACGCGAGGATCATCCTTTTTTCTTCCGTGAAGATCGATCCGTGCTTGCAGGAATGGGAATGCTTTGGGGCCGGCTTCCCGAAAAGCTGCTTCGGCTTCTTCAACCAAAAAGGGATTGGATGAATCAATCTGCTTGAGCCAGGCACTGAGTCTTTTGCCGCGGACCTGTCGATTCGGCGTCAACCACAATTGCCACACTGCGTACGCGCAGAAAAGCATCAGAAGACAAGCCGCTATCTGGCGAGGTTTTTTCATAGTGCCGGCGGGCTCACTTCTGCAAACTCGAATTGCTTTACCGCAAAACACCCGCTGCCCAAAGGCAGCCGCGTTGGATCAGTTTGGCGGCGCCGGGGTTGGTGATCGATTCCGCGGCATGTCCGAGCACGGTCTGGAACACGCGCCCTTTTCCATAATCGTACGCAAACGCCATCGGCTCATCCTGGTTCGTCACTTTTGAACGCGCCACCGCCAGCGGTGTGATCGGCAAATCCCCTTGCTGGCGGAAATACAATTCGTCGGTGGTTTCAAATCCGCTCAGCCCCTCGGTGATTGGATGCGGCACGCGGGTGATTTCGACCTGAAACTTTCCAAACGCATCATGGCCGCTTGTCCCCGGCTTGTGATCCCAAACGCGCCGGCAAATCTTCTGGTAATACTCGGGCCAGGCGTCCTCCGGATTTGTTTTCGGCAACGAAGGATGAAATGCGCCATTGGCAAAATGAATCAAGGCCAGGCCGC
Organism: Verrucomicrobiota bacterium; assembly: GCA_040754135.1. Classification (GTDB taxonomy): domain Bacteria; phylum Verrucomicrobiota; class Verrucomicrobiia; order Limisphaerales; family SIBE01; genus JBFMDG01. The sequence goes on along the minus strand of JBFMDG010000124.1, from coordinate 3,117 downwards.
CGCCGTTGGCGAGGAACGCTTGCAATTTCTGGCGAACCGGCGCACTCAGCCCGGGCCGTTCCCAGTTCACGTAATTCTGCACGAGCAATCCAACCGCGCTCAAATCGCGGCCTGCCAATGCCTCCGGATTTTCCAACACTTCCACTTCGAAGCGCCCGGAATCGAGCACTTGCTGCAACGCTTTTGTGGTCGCGCGCCAATCGTGCGCCGGATGATTGTGGCCCGTGAGCAACAGCGTTTTAATCGGTTTTGCGGCGTCGAGTTTCTCTGCGGATGGGAGCACGGACTGTACGCCGCTGGCCGGCACGTCGATGCGCGCGGTCCAAACGATGGCATTGAGAATGAGGCGGCGGAAATTTTCGTTTTGCCAATTATCGAAGAAATGACCGCCGGTAAAGCCGAAGCCGCGTCCGCCCTCGTCGCGCTGCACCGCCCAGCCGACCACCTGGTCCTGCGATTCACTTGGAATGGGGGCGACGACAATCGGTTTCAAGCGCGGATCGTTCTTGCGAAACCGAATGCGGAAATAGAATTCCTCGCGCACTTGAAAAGCTTGCCAGCCGCGGCAGATCGGGTGATCGGGCGTGCCTGGCTTGGCCATCGTGGTCACGTGCAGGATGCGCGAAAGCCAGCGTTGCGGATGATCGGTGCCGCTCTCGTAATCGAAGTAGCCGCCAATCCATTCGAGATACTTGTCTCCCGCCCTGGCTTTCGGAGCGAACGTGGCCCAATGAATGATCACCAGGCCGCAGCCGCGCTGCATTTGTTTTTCGAGCACGGCCAGCCGATTGCCGGGCATGAGCGGATGCGCCTGTTCGTCGCGATCCGATCCATTGCCAATCACGACAACCGTGTCGGCATCGTTCAAGGTGGAATCATCCGCGGGCCAGCCATTGAAGTGCGTTTCGGTTTTGATGCCGCCGAGGTTGGGTGATGTATCGAGGCAATGTTTTAGGAGGCGCACTGATTTTTCATATTCATGCGTTCCGGGCGGATGCCCTTTATCGAGTGCGCCGGCGATGAGGACGATTTTGCGGTCGGCCGCGACGCTTTGAAAGGTAACCGCGAGCAGAAGCAGAAACGCCAATGGAAACCAGCTCCGGTGAAAATGGGAATGAATTCGAAATGCATTCATGCGGCTTGAAAGGAACAATGATGCGCACCGCTCCCGGACCAGACAAGCCAGGAAAATGGAAACTTCACGTGCGGCGTTCGAAGGCTTTCGGAGTCCCGCCCTCGATGCCGAATGCGTGTGCGGATCGAGCGTGCGTGAGGATTTCTCGACCACCTCCGGACTTTTCAGGCCCGACTGCTGATGCCGGGACTCCGAACCGAGCGCGCCCATGGGGGGCGCAGTCGCCGACTCATTACTGGCCCGCGGCCGGTTTGCTCAGCTTCAGTTTTTTCAGCTTTTCCAACTTGGGGCTGATGACGAACACGCAATAACGCGCCCGCGGATTTTTTCGGTAATAATCCTGATGATACTCTTCCGCCGGATAAAACTTTTTCAGCGACCTGACCTCGGTTGTGATGGGATCTTTGAATTTTTTGGCAGCGGCTGATTTGGATTTTTCGATGGCCTGTTTCTGAGCGTCATCGTGGTAAAGAATGATCGAACGGTATTGAGTCCCTTCATCATGTCCCTGCCGGTTGAGTGTGGTGGGATCATGCATTTCCCAAAAGATTTCGAGGATCTGATCGTAAGTGATCTTCGCAGGATCAAATTCGATCTGGACCACTTCGGCATGGCCAGTGGTTCCGCTGCAGACCTGCTCGTAAGTAGGCTTTTCCGTTTGGCCGCCGGCGTAGCCTGAGACGACGGCTTTGACGCCGTCGAAGGTTTCGTAAAACGCTTCCAGACACCAGAAGCAGCCGCCACCGAGCGTGGCCAGTTGGGTTTTTGATTGGTTGGCGGCGTTCGGTGATCCATTTTGGTTTTGAGGTTCGGCGGCCATAATCGAAGTGAGTAAAGTGAACAGATGCAGCACCGCGGTCCAACCGGAAATGCGCGCTGCTCCACGTCTCGTCGGGGAAATGATGCGGTTCGGCGATGCCAATCGACGCAGCAGGGATGAACTCATGCCCGTAACTTTTGGCGAACTGCGGAGAAAAGGCAAGAACCAGGAAATCCCCCTGAGGTGAGGCGCAGCAGATTACCGGCGTGGCAGGCTTCGTCTCGACGCATCCTCGATCAACCCAATTTGCTCGATGGGAATTTTTTTGAACCCGAGCTTCCAGGCAGGCGAATCGTCACGCAATTGGAAACCGTGCTTTGATGGCTTTGAATCCTCAATAAATCCCGGGGCATTGGTCACAAGATTTTGCGTGAAATGCACTCCGGCTTCAGCGGCTTTCTCTAGATCGAGCCAGCGCCCTCCAACGCTAATGTTCCTGGCCACAACATTCCCTCGCGGCGCCGCCGGCTCCTCGTCGAGAATATTCACGAGCTTCGGATAACGGATGCTCCAGGGCGGACTCTGGTAGGGCGCTTCCCGCAAACGCGTCGGCAAGGTAGCATCGCCCACGGTTTCGTTTTTCATCCAGCCCAGGCCTCGCGCATCGACATGAACAGAAGGTGCACATTCCACAAAAAGATTGTTTTCAACAACATTATCTCGCCCGCCACCGATGAAGGCCGCGCGGCCGGCGCGATAAAAAACATTACCCTCGACCCGAATGCCACTGGCGCAATCGTCTAGATAAACCGCCATCGCGCCATGCAAACCGGGGCCGCTCAAGTCGTGAAAGAAATTGTGCCGGATGACCGTGCCGCGCGCCGTCCAATCGCGTCCCATGTAAAACGCGCCGACATCCCCTGTTTCGGTGCAGACATGGTGAATTTCATTGAACTCGATGGTGTGATCGTTGCCCCCGAGCTGAATCGCATTATGTGGACCATCATGAATCAGGTTGTGAGCGACACGCTGGCCGACCCCATCCACAAGCACGGCGGGGCGATAAGTGCGAAAGATTCGTCCAAAATTCCAGACCTGATTGTTTTCGGCCACGTGCCCTGCGGGAGTGAGGTTTTTACGATCGCCGCCGGAAAGAGCGATTCCTCCTTCGCCAGTCTGGTAAATGTCATTGCCGATGACGCGGTTCGAACTGCCGCCGCGA
>JBFMDG010000123.1:0-13040 GCA_040754135.1 Verrucomicrobiota bacterium | reverse complement strand
GCCATTGGCCACGGCGCCGATGACGCGCGCCATTTCGCTGGTTGGCCAGACGAGGTCGCCGATCAAGGTGTTGATTGAATTCACCAGTCCGCCCCAGGAACCGCCCACGTCCCCGAGGGAAGCGCGTTCGGAAAGTTTGCCTTCGCGACCGACCACGCGGGTGATGCGTTGCAACTCGCGAGAAACACGTTGGTTGAGATCGACGACGTCGTTGAACGCGTTGGCGAGTTGAAAATCGATTCCTTTGAAATGAGTGGGGAGCCGGACAGCAAAATTTCCCTTTTTCAATGATCGCAGGACTTTGAGGAGTTCCTTTTTGTCCAACGCTTCTTTGCCAGGAATTTCCACGGGCATTTGAGTTCCTCAGGTTGAAGGTTAGTTATCGAGTGGTGACGGACGTTAATTCCTTAACATTCCCGGACAACATGGCACTGCGCCAGAGATTGCAGTGCTCTCTTCACAGACGGCGCGACGCCAGCCAAAGAGGATGGAGATCGGCACGACAACACGAGAATGAAGATCATAAAACTTTCGGAGCGCCATCGTACCGCGCAGGACCGAAACCGCAATCAGGGCTGGTCAGGAATCGGTTTTCGGGGCTTCCACGATTTCAGCACTCAGGGAAACCCTGAGGCGCTCCCAGCCCATGCGCCGCGGCAACCAGAAGAAAAGCGCTCTCATTTCTGATCCATTCTGTGGCGGCCGGCGACGCGCTCAGCGAATCCCTGAGGCAGCTTTGCGGCTCTCCCCGAAAAGATTTTCAACGTTCACCCGATAGGATTTTCTCCCGGCCCCCTCTAACTTGCCTGAAGACCGAAATACTTTTCCAGTCGGGTCGCAAGGAGAGTAAGACTTCCGAAAGGTTTTTGACCTCACTTGTGGCCCGCTGGAAAGCGACACCTGCAACTCGGACCATGGTCCGCGGCCACATTAAACAAAGGGCGCAACCCGCCGCCCATCGCGCCGGCGTCCTCGATCCGGGCGACTCGCTGCTGAAAAAGCCGCTCCGCATCCTCATGCTCGAGGACGTGTCCACAGACGCCGCATTGATCGAACGCGAATTGCGGCAGGCGCGAATCCATTTCATTTCCCGCTGCGTCGAAAACGAAGCGGATTTCCTGCGGGAACTGAAAGACTTCGAGCCGGACATCATTCTTTCGGACTTCTCCCTGCCTCAGTTCAACGCTTTGCATGCCCTGCATCTGATGAACGTGCAGGAGATGGATCTGCCTTTCATTCTCGTCACCGGTTCCCAATCCGAGGAAACAGCCGTGGCTTGCCTGAAAGAAGGAGCGGACGATTACATCCTCAAATCGAGCCTGAAACGGCTCCCCTCGGCGGTTCTCAGCGCCATGGAAAAATTCGAAGCGGAACGCGAACGCATCCGCGCCGAACAGGCCCTGCGCCGCAGCGAGGAATACTTTCGTTCCCTGACCGAACACGCTTCGGACATTATCACCGTGGTTGATCGCACCGGGACCATTCGTTATCAGAGCCCCGCGCTCGAACGGGTCCTTGGCTATCGGCCCGAAGAATTGGTCGGGCGAAATATTTTTGAACTGATTCATTCCGAGGATACCGCCCGCGTGCGCGAACTGGTGGAGCGCGAGCCCGGTGGCAGCAGCGCGCTCCCTCCCATCGAATACCGGTTCCAGCACAAGGACGGTTCCTGGCGCGTGCTCGAATCGATCGGAAAAAATCTGCTCGCCGATCCGGATGTGGCGGGGCTGGTGGTGAATTCGCGCGATGTCACACAACGCAAGCGAGCGGAGGAACAGATCCACGAGCAGGCCGCCCTCCTCGACAAAGCCAAGGACGCCATTCTCGTGCACGATCTCGAGAACCGGATCAGCTTCTGGAACAAAAGCGCCGAGCGCCTCTATGGCTGGAGCGCGCAGGAAGCCGTCGGCCAGGTGCTCGATGATTTGCTCCGGCACAGCGATCCCAATGGGTTGAGTGAAGCGCGCCAAAAAACATTGCAGCATGGCGAATGGCACGGCGAGCTTTCCCAATCCACCAAGCAAGGCCATGAAATTGTCGTCGAAAGCAGTTGGACGCTGGTCAGCGATGCCCAGGGCCAGCCGCGCTCGGTCCTCTTGATCAACACCGACATCACCGAACGCAAACGCCTCGAAAGCCAGTTCCTCCGCATGCAACGCATGGAAAGCATCGGCACGCTCGCCGGCGGCATCGCTCATGATCTGAACAACGTCCTCACCCCCATCACCGTCGCCATCAAAATGCTCCGCGAAGAAACAAACTCGAAGACGGCGCAGGAAATCCTCGAAACCCTCGAAACCAGTGCCCATCGCGGCGTCGGCATCGTGCAGCAAGTGCTTTCCTTCGCGCGCGGAGTCGAAGGAGAACGCACCGTTCTCCAAATCAGACATCCGCTCAATGAGGTCGTGCAAATCATCAAGGACACCTTTCCCCGCTCGATCTTCATCAGCACACGGATTCACAAAAGCCTTTGGCCAGTCCTTGGAGATGCCACCCAGTTGCATCAAGTGTTCATGAATCTCAGCGTCAACGCGCGCGACGCCATGCCGCACGGCGGCCGATTGCTCATCGAAGCCGATAACGTCGAGATCGACGAGAATTACGCCCGCATGCAGCCGGAAGCGAAGCCCGGTCCGTACGTGGTCGTGACCATCACCGACACTGGCGTAGGCATACCTCCGGATTTGCTCAGCAAAATTTTCGAGCCGTTCTTTACCACGAAAGAAGTCGGCAAAGGCACGGGACTCGGACTCTCGACGGTCCTCGGAATCGTCAAAAGCCACGGCGGATTCATCACCGTTTACAGCGAAATCGGCCGCGGCACGAATTTCAAAATCTATTTGCCCGCAGCCGGCGCCGCAGAAACAAAACCGCCCGCCGCCGAGACGCGCGAACTGCCACGCGGCCAGGGCGAATGTATTCTCGTGGCCGACGATGACTTTGCCATTCGCGAGATTATCAAGCTCACCCTCGAAAGCCACGGGTATCATCCAATCACGGCCAACGATGGCGCGGAAGCCGTGGCCCTATACGCGGAACACCGCAATGACATTCGCGCCGTGGTCGTGGATACGATGATGCCGTTCATGGACGGTCCCGCCACCATTCGCGCGATGCAAAAACTGAATCCCGAAGCCCGATTCATCGCCATGAGCGGTTTGTTGGAAAATGACAAAGTAGCCGAAGCGGCTGATGTGTCGCGCGTCGCCTTTCTGCCGAAACCGTTCACCACCGAACAACTTCTCATCACGCTGCGCGATTTGCTCACCGCGAAGTTCGGATAAAATCCTTTTCTCCTGCCGGCACGCACTGCCACAACATGGCTCCGCACTCGGCATAAGTCTGAAATCAATCTCCTACTCGCCCACCACCCGCCCGCCAAATCGTTCGCCGGATTCTCTGCAATTTGCATTTGGTTTCGCAGGCCGGCTCTTGCTACCGTTCTCGGGAAATTGAATGAGCCGAAAGCAATCCCGCTCGCCCGGAACTGTTTCTCCCGCGGCATCTCCTCGAAAGCCGTGGATTCTCTTCGCGGGAGTTTTTTTGATTGCCTCCGCGGCCGTTGCCGTTTGGATTTCGAAACATTTTCGAATTCCGTTTCGAACTGAAATCCCTCCGGTCGCACCAGGTTTCCCAAAGCGCGCCAGTGACCAGGAAAACTTCTCCGCCTACGCCGGCTCGGCGGCTTGCCGCGATTGTCACGAGCAAGCGTTCAACCTGTGGGCGAAATCGCATCACGCCCTGGCCGAACGCGCCGTGGATGCCGCGCTCGATGGCTCTGCCTTCGATCCGCCACACCGAATTCAGCACGGCTCGCAAACCTCCGTCGCCCACTCGCACGAAAGCAAATTCCAGATCGAGACCCAAGGATCCGGCGGGGCGGTAGCCGCCTTTGAAGCCGAACGCGTTTTGGGCGTCGAACCGCTGCGGCAATTCCTTTTCGCCTTTCCTCAAGGCCGCTGGCAAGCCGGTGAATTGGCCTTCGATCCTCACAAGAAAGAATGGTTCAACGTGTTCGGAAATGAAGATCGCCATTCCCCCGAATGGGGCCACTGGACAGGACGAGGCATGAATTGGAATTCCATGTGCGCCTCCTGCCATAACACCCGCGTCCAAAAGAATTACGATTCAGCCACCGACACTTACACAACGCGCATGGCCGAGCGGGGCATTGGGTGCGAGGCTTGCCACGGCCCGATGAAATCGCATGTCACATGGCAACGAAATCGTCCGCCGAGCGGAACCGCCGATCCAACCGTGCGTCGCCTGGATAAAAACCAGATGCTCGACACCTGTGGATCCTGCCATGCGCGCCGCGGGGAGTTGACCGGTGAATTCATGCCCGGGGATCATTTTTTTGATCATTTCACGCTGACCATTCCCGACGAGACAGAGCTGTACTATCCAGATGGGCAAGTGCGGGAGGAGGATTACGAGTTCACCTCATTTCTGAGCAGCGGTATGTATCACGCTGGCGTGCGGTGCGGCGATTGCCATGAACCGCATTCGAGCCGCCCGCTTTTAAGTGGAGACGCTCTGTGCATGCGATGCCATGGCGCACCGGTGCCGCCGGCTCCCAAAATCGATCCGGCAGTTCACACCCATCACGCGCCGGAAAGCGCGGGCAGCCGGTGTGTCAATTGCCACATGCCGCAGACGACCTTTATGCAACGGCACGCCAGGCGTGATCATGGATTTACAATTCCTGATCCGCTGTTGACGCAGCAGCACGGGATTCCAAATGCTTGCAACCGCTGCCATACCGATCGGACCGTCGATTGGGCGGTTGCGGCGGTCGAGCAGTGGTACGGCACGCGCATGGAGCGTCCCACGCGACATCGCGCCCGGGCCATGGCGGAAGCAAGGGCCGGTCAACCTCAAGCCGCCACCAATCTCGTGCGCGTTTTGGCCGAAGAAAAAATTCCTCTGTGGCGCGCCTCGGCGGCAAGGCTCCTGCGCTTTTGGAATCATGACCCTGCTGTGCGCCGCGCTTTATTTCATGCCGTGATTGATCCCGACCCCCTTGTGCGGGCGCAGGTTCCTTTTGCGCTCGAAGGATTGTTCCGGCCGGAGGATCCGGCGCTGACCGCGGTGGGACGTGAATTGCTCCGCGATCCGAGCCGCTCCGTCCGTGTGCCAGCGGCTTGGGCGATGCGGGCCTCGCTCGACACCAACAGCCCGGCTGCGCTCGATTTGCTGAGCTCGCTCGAATTCAATCGCGATCAACCGGCCGGGTTGCATCAACTTGCGATCTGGCATTTTGATCGCGGAGACACCCGATTGGCTCTTCAGTTGTTCCGAACGGCGGTCGAATGGGACGGCGGCTCAGCCCCGCTACGCCATTCCCTGGCCATGGCCTGCAGCACGGAGGGACAATCGGTCGATGCGGTTCGCGAGTTGGAAGCGGCTTGCCGCCTCGCGCCGCAGGACGCGCTTTACCGATATCATCTGGGGTTGGCATTGAATGAAACAGGGGATCTGCCCAAAGCCACCGCCGCCCTGCAACGATCGGTGGAACTCGATCCGCGCCTGGCTCCCGCCTGGTACAATCTCGGCCTGGCGCATGCCGCTGCCGAAAACCTGCCTCAAGCTGTCGAAGCACTCGTTCGCGCAGAAACCTTGCAGCCGGAAAATCCTCGCGTGCCCTACGCGCGCGCCACCGCGCTCGCTCGACTTGGCAAACATGAAGAAGCCCGCAATGCGGCGCGCCGGGCCCTGGAAATTCAACCAGGATTCAGTGAAGCGATGCAATTACTCCAAATGCTGCCGCGCACACCGGCACAATGAAGCGGACAGCCTCGCCCTCAACGGAACAGCTTTTCTCCGCCGCGCGATCGGTACGGACTGACCGCCGGATCGAACGGTCTGGCCCGCCCGTGTCTCCGCGCTTCGAAATCATACTGAAATAAAATGCCAATTTGATTTGCGCCGCGACCATGACTGCGGATGGCATCAAAACCGTGCGAATAAACCAACGTCACAAACCAGGAAGTGCGCGGCGAAGTAAACGTAATGCCGCCGCCAAGCCCCGAATGCCAATCGCCCGGCTGTTCGAGTCCATTCAGGTAATCGACCCAGCCCGTTCCGCCGAAGGCCGTCAGGCTCCAGCGCCGCCCGGCATCCAGAGGAAAAGCGTAACTCCCATTCAAGAGCAGGAACCTTTTGGCCGATAATTCCTGAAAGTAATAGCCCGGCAAATTGAGCGGAAACTCGGAGGCAAACGGCAGAAGGCCGCCAAGGCGATAAGCGCTGAATCGGTCCGCCTCCACACTCGCTCCAGCGGTCAAGCTCAGCGCCGCACTCTGCTCCATTTCGCCGAATGTGTACTTGCCCAAAGCACGTGCCCAAAACAAATGAGAATCCGATTCCACTCTTCGATCCCCGGCGTAGCCATACGGACCGTGATTCGCGCGGAATTCAGCCTCATGCCAGATCGAAAGCTCCGTCGCCAACGGCGCCGTCATCGTCGGTTCCTGACCCCCCATTCGAATGCCGCTCCGCAAACGAAATAATGTGATGTCCGACGGCAGCATGAAATCCGGATGCGTGTCGCTGTCGCGTTCAAAGACGGTGTGGTGTCCAGTGGCTTTCACCACGAACCAGCCTGGAATAATGCTGTCCGGGTTGAACCGATGAAACAGACTCGCCGACATGCCGCCGCCATGGCCGGTAAACGATTCTTCCTCCCGAAAAACACCACGGCGCACTTCCGAATAACTGTCGGCAAAACCGCCTCCCGACAATCCCACAGCCACATCCGTGTTCGGCCCGAGCAGCCGCGAAAATCCCAGCTCGGTATCGAGATAAATCGGCGCCACGCTCAAACGCAGCGTGAGATTGGTGCGAAGAAAAGCCGGCTGATTGTAGTAATAAAAACCGTAACCGGCAATCGGACCGCGCCCCTCGATCGGTTGATTGTAACCCAGTTGAATGAGCCGTCGCTCTTCGGGATCGATCTGGGCGTGCGTGACAGAACTGAAAAGGGCCGCCCCCAGCAGTGGAAGCAAAACCCAAGGTCCTTTGGACATCACGCCGGAAGTATATCGTGGCCAGTTGCTCAGAGCAAATCCTCCGACGCCCCATTCTGCACTGCGCCGGCAGAACGCAGTGGCGATGGCGCTTTGGCCTTGGCAGCGCGTGAGGGTAAATCCAGTGCGTTTGGATTGGGCCAAAGCGCTCTCCTTTGTCGAAAACTTCGTCCCAAACTTTGTCGATCGAAAATCTTTCCGACAAAGGTTTCGACAAAGGTTACGACAAAGGAAATGACAGACCGCGGCTCGGCGCCTCTGCTTAATTCTGCGCGCATGGCATCGGCCAAAGCGCTGTCAAGCGAACGCTTTGCCACCATCAAAATGAACGTTGCCCTGGCCATGTCTGGAGTTTGGGCATGTTGCCATCACACCTTTGCCATCACACCTTTGCCATCACACCTTTGCCATCACACCTTTGCCATCACACCTTTGTCGAAAACTTCGTCCCAAACTTTGTCGATCGAAAATCTTTGCGACAAAGGTTCCGACAAAGGTTCCGACAAAGGTTCCGACAGAGGAAAAGACTGCCCACGCGATGTGCTCGGAATGAAGGTGTTCTTGCCAAATTCAGCATGGCCAATTACGTTGGCCGCAATCTGTGACATAGCTTCAGTATGAAAAAGCGAATCGTTTATTCTCTTCTGACCGTGGTGCTCGGAATCAACCTGTTTCTAGGCGCCCAAATTTATTTTCTTTCTGCCCAGGCCGCGGAAAAGGAAGACGTTTATCAGTACATGGAATTGTTCTCGCGCGTTCTCCAGAAAGTGCGGCAGGAATATGTCGATGCCGACAAAGTCACTTACCAGGAACTGATCTATGGCGCGCTCAAAGGCATGCTCTCGACCCTCGATCCGCACAGCGAATTCATGGAGGCACAGAAGTACGAAGAGCTGAAAAATGACACCGAAGGCGCATTTGGCGGCGTCGGCATTGTCATCGGTTTGCGTGATAACATTTTAACCGTGGTGGCCCCGATGGAGGATACGCCGGCCTTTCGCGCGGGAGTCCTGGCCGGCGACAAAGTCATTAAAATCGAAGGCAAAAGCACGGAAAAGCTGACGCTCGCCGACGCGGTGAAAAAACTCCGGGGCGAACCAGGGACAGAAGTCACCCTCACCATTACCCGGCCCAGTTTTACTCAACCCAAAGATTTCACGCTGGTCCGCGACACGATCAAGGTTCACAGCGTGAAAGACATCAATGGCAAACAGGAATTCCCGATCGGTGACAACAAGATTGGCTACGTGCGCCTCACGCAATTTGGGGAGCAAACGACTCATGACCTCATGGAAGCGATGAAAAAGCTTCAAAATCAGGGGCTGAAAGCTTTGGTGCTCGATCTGCGAAACAATCCGGGCGGTTTGCTCGATCAGGCATTCAAAGTTTGCGAACTGTTCGTGCCGCGCGGACAGCTGATCGTTTCCACTGAAGGTCGAGGATCACTTTCAAAAACCGAATACGTCGCCAAGGGGCGCGATCATTATCCGAACTTGAAGATTGTGGTGCTGGTCAATGGCGGCAGCGCCAGCGCTTCTGAAATCGTCGCCGGCTGTCTTCAGGATCTTGGCCGTGCTTTCGTTATGGGCGAACAAACCTTCGGCAAAGGCTCTGTGCAAAGCATCGTTCCACTTCAAGACGGCTCCGCTTTGCGCCTCACCACGGCCAAGTACTACACCCCGAGCCACAAAGTGATTCATGAAAAAGGGATCACTCCCGACAGCATCATTCCCATGTCGGCTGAAGAGGAGGAATTGCTCTTCCTGCAACGCGTTCCCGGCGGGGTGGAAACTCTCGATGAAGAAAAGAAACTCAAAGTGAAGAACGCGCGCGATGTCCAGCTCGAACGCGCCCAGGATTTCCTCAAGGGCATGCTTCTTTATGAAGCCCGCGCCAAACCCGACGCTCGCAAAGTCGCCTCGAGCCAGGTGAAAGCGGCCGGAGTGGGCAAGCCGCAATAAGCACCCTTTGGCACAACCAGGCGCACGAATTTCGTGCGCCTTTTTTTATGATCCTGATCGCCATCGAAACTTCCTGCGACGAAACAAGCGTTGCCCTCATCAAAGATGGTCAGGTCCTTTCCAACGCGGTCTCTTCGCAGGTGCGATTGCATGCCGAATACGGCGGAGTAGTGCCCGAACTCGCCGCGCGCGAGCATTTGAAAAATCTGACTCCGGTCGCCCGTCAAGCGCTCGGCGAAGCCGCCATTGACGCGCAGAAAATCGAAGCGGTCGCCGCCACTCAAGGGCCCGGCTTGCCCAGCGCGCTGCTGGTTGGGTGCCGGGCCGCACAGGCGCTCGCGTTTGTGCTCAAAAAACCATTTTACGCAATCAATCATCATGAGGCGCACTTGTATTCGCCCTGGATTTCCGGAAGTCCTCCACGCGCCAACTTCGAAACTTTTCAACCCAATGTTTCCCTCATCGTCAGTGGCGGCCATACCATGCTTTTCCACGTCAAAGCCGAATTGGAACATCGCTTTCTCGGCGGAACCATTGACGATGCCGCCGGCGAGTGTTTCGACAAAGTGGCCAAACTCATCGGCCTCCCCTACCCTGGCGGGCCGGAACTCGACCGCCTTTCCGATGGTGGCAACCCGGCGGCGTTTGAATTTCCGCGCCCGATGCGGAATGAACCCAATGCTGATTTCAGTTTCAGCGGATTGAAAACTTCCGTCCGCTATTTTTTGCGCGATCGGCCTGAGGTCCTGAATGATTTGCAGTTGGTTCGCGACCTTTGCGCGAGCGTGCAGGCGGCCATCGTCGATGTGCTGGTCACGAAAACGATTCGCATGGCGCGCGGCATGGGAGTTTCGTGCGTGACAGCGTCGGGTGGGGTGACTTGCAACCGCGCCTTGCGGCGTGAATTGATGGCCGGCTGCGCGAAAGCCGGACTCGAACTGCGCATGGCCGAGCGAAGTTTATGCACCGACAACGCGGCCATGATCGGCATTTTGGCGGAGCGCAAAGCGATGCGAGGCGTGGGGCCAGACGATTTGGATTCGGAAATTCGCCCCGGTTGGATGCTGGACCAGAATTGAGCAACGCGCGTCAGCAAATCCGCCGCTTTATGGACTGCGCCGGCAGAACGCAGTGGCGACGGCGCTTTGGCCTCCGCCGCACGCCATTGCAAATCTAGTGCGTTGCGAGTTGGCCAAGGCGGTGTCGCGCTGGTCCACCCTCCGCAGTCTGGCATCGAGAAAATAGCGAAGAATTTCGGAAGTAAGATCAACTCAGCCATTGTCTGGAATTCAACACTGCTACGGAGGACGGGCGCTTTGCCACCACACTCCAAATGAGCACTGCCTTCGCCATGAGCGTCTGCAATTCCGCTGTTCCGCCGCTTTATGGACTGCGCCGGCAGAACGCAGTGGCGACGGCGCTTTGGCCTCCGCCACACGCCTTTGCAAATCCAGTGCGTTGCGAGTTGGCCAAAGCGGTGTCGCGCTTTCAAATCTGGCCAAGGCATTTGGTTGGTTTTGGAAGTTGGATTTTCCGGTTGTGTTTGGAACCAGACGTTCTTACTTTCCTCGCCCATGTTTTCACATGTTGTGGTTTTTTGGACCGATCCCGCGAATCCGAAAGCGGCGGATGATCTTATCGCCGGAGCTGAGAAGTATCTTAAAGGAATTCCCGGTGTGGAGTTTTTCCATATCGGAAAGATGGTCACGAGCCATCGCCCGGTGGTTGACCAAACTTATCAAGTGGCGTTGAACGTGGTTTTCAAAGACAAGCAGGCGCAGGATGAATATCAGATCCATCCGTCGCACGTGGAGTTTGTGGAAAAAGTCTTCAAACCCGCCTGCAAACGGGTGGTGGTTTACGATTTTGCCTGATTCACCACGGGTGAACCGCAATGAAATCAGCGGCAGATCGCGGCGGATTCATTGGCGAAAAACGGGGCTTGCAATTCAGACGAGTTGCCTTAATTTTGCGCGGTCTATTCGGAAGCGAGCGTAGCTCAGCCTGGTAGAGCGTCACCTTGCCAAGGTGAATGTCGAGGGTTCGAATCCCTTCGCTCGCTCCAATTTTTCCTTCTCGCAGTCTCGTAAAACGTGACACAACCTTTTCCCTGTGTGTCGAAAACCAAGGACTGAAACATGTAGGCATCCAACTCCTGTTCCAAAGACTAGCGCCAACGAGACATGAATTGAAGCAGTCCAATCCTGTTTGTCTCAGCCGTGCGCATGGACCATCAGTTCATTCCCACGTCATTACCAATAACGCCACCGCTTGACGCGCGAGACGCATGTTCAACTGGAGCGTGCCCTCCGTCACATCCATCGATTCCGGAGATCCGAGGCGCGCGAGGGCGCCGGCCTTCTCAAGCTGCGCGTACTGTTCAACGGTCGGCTCAGCGGGCGAGCCCATTTTTTTCCACGCGCCAAAAGAATTGCTGTGCTCGGCATCGATCCAGTACCGGGAAAGCGTCGCTTTGCCCGATTTATGCGGAAGGCCGGCAATCGCCAGTTTCACATCCGCGTCAGGACCGGCCACGTCATCATCATGATAATGCCACACCAGCACAGCCAATTTGCCCTTGTCCAGGCTCGCGATTGCGGAAACGTCGGGACGGCCACGCACACCCTGCGCTTTGATCTCGTCGAGTGTCGTTGCGCCATCGCTTTGCACGGTGAGTTGCTGGCCATTCATCTGGCTAAACATCCGAAAGACATTGAGAACCGCCAGATCCAATCCTCCACTGGCCAGTTGACGGAAGCCCGCGAACAGCGGTTGATTTTCAAAAGTAAAAGCCCACGTCAATGCGGCATCGAGATTGACCCCGATGCGACGGGCCAATTCCCATTTGCGCGCAAAGCTGGCCGCGGTGTAACTCGAATACATGGTGCCATTGCGATATCCGAGTTGCGGTCCCTGACAAGCCGCGCATCCCTCCGGATCTGATTCGCCGATGACAATCGGAGTATTCTTCAATTCCGGATAGGAAGCGATTATGCGGAAGCCCTCCTCGATCGTCCGCAGATGATTGGCGATCCCCATCCGCACATGGCCGTTGGTGTAAACCGGAGCGCCTTTCGCATGAAAGGAAACAAAATCAAGCGGCGTACCGATCTTGCCCGTGGCGTAATTCGTCCCGCGCAAGCAGTGCTCGATGAAATTGCGTGTCCATCGACCGCCTGAGCCTGCCGAGTCTGGACCGCCGACCCGCGCCGTCGGCAAGGCGCGCCGCACCCCATCGATGGCGTAATCATGCAATTTGTGGAATTCCTGCGGGGTGCCTTTCCAATAACCGATGTTGGCTTCATTCCACACCTGCCAATACCAGGTCTCCACTTCGGATTTGCCGTAACGATCCACACAATGTTTCACCCATTGGAAGACCAGTTCGCGCCATTGATCGTAATCCTTCGGTGGATAAGCCCAACCGGTGAAAATCTCGTTGTAACGCATCTTGGGATTCCACTGATGCTGATAAGGCTGCGGTTTGAGCGAGAGCGCTTCGGGCATAAAACCGATCTGTGCATAAGGCCGCACGCCATGGGCAAGATACGTGTCGAAAATCTCGTCGAGGATTTTCCAATTGTAGAGGGGGCGGCCACTCGCGTCTTCGTTGTAAACGCCGGTCGAACCCCACTTGAGCGCGGCCGTGCCGTCGCCTGAACAGAGGAGATTATGCGCGCGGAAGTAGATTCCCTTTGGTCTCAGCGCGCCGAGTTCGCGGGTAAGCTTGCGGCCATTGGGCATGGTTGTGTAGTTCGGTTCGTCCGCGCCGAACATGCGCCAGATGGGCTTCAATTCACCGAGCGGTTGCGCCGCCTCGACCGTGATCGTCACTGGAAACGGATTCGCACCTGCCTCGGATTCTAATTCGGCAGCGCGGAGGAAAGAAACCGTGATCAGCAGAAGCGAAGAGGCAACGAGTGATGTGTTTCGAACGTTCATAAATGAAGTTGTTTCATTCCGCTGTTGTTCTGCAAAAGATTCGCCCCTCCCTCAATACCAAAAATTGAGTTGCCGATCATTTTGTGATGCCCGTGCGACTGAGAAAAAT
>JBFMDG010000122.1:0-13042 GCA_040754135.1 Verrucomicrobiota bacterium | reverse complement strand
ACGGGACCTTGAAATGGAAGTTTCGCGCGGCCGGCACCATTTTTTCAGATCCGGCGATCGCTCTTGATGGAACAATTTATTTCGGGTGTGACGATGACAAACTCTACGCGCTCAATCCGAATGGGACTCGCAAATGGACCTTCGACACGGGAGGGCCGATCACGGCTTCACCGGCGATTGGCAGTAAGGGCACGGTTTACATTGGCACCACCACGGCCATGAAATTTTTTGCGGTGAATCCCGACGGCTCCAAGGCGTGGGAATTTCAAGCGGCGGAACGAATTTATTCCTCGGCGGCGCTGGCGGCTGACGGCACGATTTATTTCGGCTCGAACGATGGCCATCTTTACGCGCTCGATGAAATCGGCACTTTAAAATGGAAATTCGCGGCCGGCGCGCTGGTGCGATCCTCGCCCGCCATTGCCGCCGATGGTACCGTTTATTTCGGTGTGGAGAACGGAGCTTTTTTCGCGATCAATGCATCCGGAGATCTCTCGTGGAGCGTCCTCACGGAGAACTACATTTATTCCTCGCCCGTGATCGATCCGATGGGCGCAATTTATTTTGCGTCGGCCGACAACAGCGTTTATGCGCTCACCGGCGCCGCAAGATTGGCGGGAACGCCCTGGTCCATGTTTCGAAGTGATCCTCGGCATTTGGGGAGAGCGGTGCCAATGATGGACTCGCCGCCGGCCCTTTCGCCCATTGCCGATGTGACGATCCTCAAGAACGAAGTTGCCGGTCCGATCGCATTCACAGTTCAGGACAGCGAAACGCCTGCGGAAAACCTGTTGTCGCGCGTGGAAACATCCGATCCCGTGCTCGTGCCGGAAGCGAATATTACCTTGAACGGCTCGGGTTCGAATCGCTCGCTGACCTTGACGCCGGCGCCCGAGCAAACTGGTTCGGCAACCATCACGATTTACGTAATGGACAGCGCGGGCCACACGGCTTCGACGCGATTTACGCTGACCGTGTTGCCGGGTGATCCGGTTCCGGCGCCGAGAATTCTCAGCGTGGAAATTTCCGGTGGAGCAGTGACCATTCTCTGGACCTCTGTTCCCGGCGAAATTTATCAGGTGCAAAGCGCGAGTGATTTGGTCTCGCCCCGATGGGAGAATCTTCCCGGGGAAGTTGTGGCGCAGGAAGAGTCGGCCAGCAAAAAGGATTTGGCTGAATTGGAGCAGCAGAAATTTTATCGCGTCGTGCATTTGCCTTGAGTGCGGCTGGCCGGCGCAAGCGGCAACCTCGCGAGAGTTCCCTTACGAAATGAATAAGTGCGAATGGTTTATTGAGCAGATTGCCACCGGTTTAATTCAGGTTTTTATCAGGCAGAATCCGAGAAGCATTCAGCGTTGCATCTGCAATGGGGAGGATTACAGTGAGCCGATTTAACAAGAAGCTACCATGAAAATACTTCTGGTTTACCCGCAAACGCCGGACACGTTTTGGAGCTTCAAACACGTGTTGCGCTTTGTTTCAAAACGCTCGGCTTTCCCTCCGCTCGGCTTGCTCACCATCGCCGCCATGATGCCGCGGGAATGGCAATTTCGGCTCGTGGATACAAATGTGAGACCTTTGCGCGACGAAGATTTGCTCTGGGCCGATTACGTGTTGCTCAGCGGCATGATCGTGCACAAGGAATCCGTTCATCAGATTGTGGCCCGCTGCCGCAAACTTTCCAAAACCATCATCGCCGGCGGCCCCATCTTCACCACCGGCCATGATAACTTTCCCGAAGTCCAGCATTTTGTGCTCGGTGAAGCCGAGGAAATCATGCCGCAATTGGTCGAGGACATGACCCAGCGCACCCTCAAGCCGGTCTATCAGGCGCATGGCCGCCCGGACGTGACCAAAGTGCCGGTGCCGCGCTGGGATTTGGTGGACTTCCGCGATTACGCCACCATGGCCGTTCAATTCTCGCGCGGTTGTCCCTACGATTGCGAGTTCTGCGATATCATCGTCATGAATGGCCGGGTGCCGCGCACGAAAAACCCGGCGCAACTCGTCGCAGAACTCGAAGAACTGCGCGTCCGCGGCTGGAAGGAAATGGTCTTCATTGTCGATGACAACTTCATCGGCAACAAAAAGAACACCAAGGCGCTCTTGCGCGAAATGGTCAACTGGCGCAAGGCCACACACGCGGAAATGGGATTCCTGACCGAAGCTTCGGTGAATCTGGCCGACGACTCCGAGTTGTGCGATCTGATGATCCAGTCCGGATTCAAAAAAGTTTTTCTCGGCATCGAAACGCCCTCCGCCGAATCGCTCGAAGAATGCCGCAAATTGCAAAACACCCGGCGCGATCTGGTCGAGACGATCAAAACCCTCCAGCGCACCGGGCTCGAAGTCATGGGCGGATTTATCGTCGGGTTCGACAATGACAAGACCGACATTTTCAAGCGCCAATTCGATTTCATCCAGCAGTCGGGTGTTGTCACGGCGATGGTCGGTTTGCTGACTGCGCTGCCGCAGACGCGGCTTTATCAACGCTTGATGAAAGAGGGCCGGTTATTGGCGGAGAGCACCGGCAACAACACCGATGCCGTGCTGAATTTCATTCCCAAGCTCAATCGTGATTTTCTTGTGGATGGGTATCGCGAGCTGATGAAGAAGTTGTATGAGCCGAGGAATTATTATCAGCGGATACGGATTTTTCTGGATCATCATACGCCGACCGGGCCGCGGCTGCGGCTCTCGCGAACCGATGTCGAGGCATTCCTGAAATCATTTTGGCTGCTCGGCATCTGGCATCGCGGGCGGACTCATTACTGGCGGTTTTTCTGGAGCACTTTGTTCCGGCGCCCGCGCCAATTTCGTGTTGCCATCGAGTTGGCCATTATCGGCTATCATTTTCGGCGGGTGGCCGACTTGCTCTGAGCTGGGACAAATTCATGTGGCCTAGTCACCGCGAATTTGTCCGGCAGATTCAGAGTTCGCCCAAACATTTCCAATGAGCCATTCACGCCGCGATTTTCTCTGGCACGCCGGCGCCGCCACCGGCGCCGTGGCCTTCGCACCGTGGTCCTGGGAGAGTGAGGCCGCGGTCGCGAAATTGACTTCGGAAAACAAGAACGCACTGGCCGATCTGGCGCTTTCCACCGCCAAAAAACTCGGCGCCAGCTACGCGGATATCCGCATCAACCGTTACCGCTTCGAATCGATCAACACGCGCGAACGCCAGGTGCAATCGGTCTCGCGCAACCAGAGCTTTGGGTTTGGCGTGCGGGTTTTGTGGAAAGGGACATGGGGCTTCGCCAGCAGCGGAAAGGTCAATGCCGCCGAAGTGCGCCGGGTCACGCGCGAGGCCATCGGCATCGCGCGCGCCAACGCTCGCTTCCAACGCCAACCGGTCGAATTGGCGCCGGTCGAAAAAGTCAGCGCAAGCTGGCAGAGCGCTTTCAAAAAAGATCCTTTCGATGTGCCGATCGAGCGCAAGATTCAGTTTCTCCTCGAACTGAACGAACGAGCGCTGGGCGTCAATGGAGTCAGCTTCGTGAATTCATCGATGCTCTGGGTCAACGAGCAAAAGTTTTTCGGCTCGACCGATGGCTCGCGGATCGAGCAGTACCTCATTCGCGGTTTCCCCGATTTTATCGTCACGGCGATCGATCGCGCTCGAGGTGATTTTCAGACGCGCAACGCCCTCGGCGGGCCGCAGGGGCTCGGGTATGAATATGTCGAGGAGCACCCCTGGCTCAGCGAGATCGGCAAAGCCGCGGAGGAAGCGGTCGCCAAGCTCTCCGCCAAACCGGTGGAGCCGGGCAAATATGATCTCGTGCTCCACCCTTCACACCTCTGGCTGACCATCCACGAATCCGTCGGCCATCCCACCGAGTTGGATCGCGCGCTCTGGTGGGAGGCGAATTATGCCGGCACCAGTTTCCTCACCCCTGCGCATACCGGCAAACTTCAATATGGGTCCGACCTCGTGAATTTTGTCGCCGACCGCACCCAGCCCGCCGGGCTGGCGACGGTAGGTTACGACGATGAAGGGGTGCCTGCGCAACGCTGGCATCTGGTCAAGGAAGGGCTTTTTGTGGATTGGCAAACGACGCGCGATTTGGCGCCGTTGATTGGGCGCAAGAGCAGTTACGGCTGCCTGCATGCCGACAGTTGGGGCAGCGTTCCTTTCCCGCGCATGCCGAATATATCGCTCGAACCAGCGCCGAAAAATGTCACGCTGGACGATCTGGTTTCCGAGGTCGATCGCGGCATCCTGATTTTCGGCAATGGCAGTTTTTCCATCGATCAACAGCGCTACAATTTTCAGTTTGGCGGCCAGACATTTTGGGAAATCAATAATGGCAAAGTCATCGGCATGCTGCGCGATGTCGCTTACCAGTCGCGCACGTTGGATTTTTGGAAGGCTTGCGATGGTTTGGGCGGTGCGAACACTTATCAACTCGGAGGCGCATTCAACGATGGCAAGGGGGAACCCGGCCAGGCGAACGCCGTCAGCCATGGCTGCCCCGTGGCGCGATTCCGGCAAATCAACGTGCTTAACACCGACGCCCGCCGCGCCTGACCCAACCCGCAATTCCCATGCTCCTGACCGAAAAAGAAAGCCGCCGCATTTGCCAGACACTCCTCGAAGCTACACGCGCTGACGACGCCGTTGCCACCGTGAGCAGCGAGGACCAATCGCATCTGCGCTTCGCCGCCAATGGATTTACTACCAGTGGATCGCGCCAAAGTGTGAGCGCGCAAGTGACCGTGTGGATCGAGCAGAAGCGCGGTTCCGTTTCGGTGAATGAAATGGACCGGGCATCGCTCGAAGCGGCCGTGGCTGAAGCCGAACAACTCGCCCGCCTTTCGCCGGTCGATGTGGAATACGTGCCGACGCTCGGGCCGCAAACTTACAAACCGGTGCGGGGCTATGTGGAAGCCACTGCGCGCATTTCGGCCGGGGAACGGGCGCGCGTCGTGGACGAGGCGATTAGCGCTTGCGAAAAAGCCAAGGTGGTTGGAGCCGGTTTTTATCGTGTCAGCGCTTCCGCATCGGCCAGGGTAACGAAGCACGGCAATTTTAGTTTTGAACGTTCGAGCCTGGTCAGCCTGGCGATGACGGCGAGAACGCCGGATGGCGGCAGTTCGGGATATTTTTTGCGCAATCATTTTGATGTGGCGCAGTTCGAACCGAAACGAGTCGCGCGCGAGGCCATTCGCAAAGCCCTCGAATCACAAAACCCGCAACCGCTCAGTCCGGGCGCTTATTCCGTCGTGCTCGAACCGCAGGCCGTCGCCGATTTGCTCGGCAATTCGATGGTGTCGGCGTTCGACGCGCGCCGCGCCGATGAAGGGCGCAGCGCCCTCTCTGCGCCGGGAGGGAAATCGCGGCTCGGCGAAAAAATGTTCGACGAACGCCTCAATTTCTACAGCGATCCCTGGCACCCGATCGTGCCCGGCTCGCAAGACGCGCAGGATGGCTTGCCCGCCGAAAAAATTCACCTCGTGCGCAACGGCGTGGTGGAGAACCTGATTTATTCGCGCTTCTGGGCTAAGAAACAGGGCCGCGCTCCCACACCGGGCCCGGTCAATAGTCTGCTTGAAACTTCCACGCGTCCCGATTCGATCGAGCAGATGATTGCGGCAACCGATCGAGGATTGCTGGTCGGCCGCTTCTGGTACATTCGCATGGTCGATCCGCGGACGGTCATGCTCACGGGCCTGACTCGAGATGGAGTGTGGTACATCGAGCAAGGAAAGATTAAGCATCCGGTGCGAAATTTTCGGTTCAACCAAAGCATCATGCAAATGCTCGCCGCGGGAAATGTGGAGATGATCGGGGCGTCGGAACGTGTGGGAGGATCCGAAGGACAAGGGCGCGGAGCCGGCTGGTTCCCGCCGCTCAAGCTGCGCGCGTTCCACTTTACTTCGCAGTCCGAGGCCGTCTGAATGGGATTGCGCCACTTGCTCTAATGCCCGATCGCGCCAGCCGGGCGCCTCGCCTATTCAGCCTGTCATTGCGGATCTGTTTGGCGAGGCAGTGATCCTATCGGGATCACCGCGCGCCCCACGTCAGTGTTTCGATTTTGATCGGACGCTTTGCGGGAGCACAAAGGCGTTGGACAACGCTTCGAGGGTCGTCTGCGAAATCTGATTGCGAAAAACTTCCCCGAGGCAGAACTGACAAAAGAATCCATGGCCGGCAAAGTGAATTTTACGCAGGCTGAATTTTCCTTTGCAGGCGTCGCACACTTCCAAATGCGAAAACTGTCTCTGCATGCCGTCAAATTATGCCGCAGGCAGGCAGCGTGTCTATTCATTTGAGGCTTATCCGAGTCGCGCAGCGCCGGCCGGTTGGGAAGAGCGCGGGCTTTTAATGCTTATGACTTAAAAAAGTTCTTGCTAAAATTCTCCGCGGCTCTAAGAGCTAGGCAGCCCAAACAAACAACTGAATCTTATGAAAAACATTCCGCAGTCGATGCGGCTAATTTTCGGTGTCGCCGCACTTTCTCTCCTCTCTCCCGTTGCCCAATCGGCCACCATATTCCAGGCGCCCAACAGCACCTACGCGGCCTGGGAGGCCGAAGACACCTTCTCCATCGTGAACGGCTCTCCCACACGCTGGGAGGTAAAGAGTGATGCCACCGGCAGTGGCAACCGGGCTCTTTATGCCGCGGGTTCGAACGGAACCGCTGCTCCGGCCAGCTTCGCCTCCTTCGCCATTCGGTTTCGCGCGGCCGGTGATTACACGCTTTATTTCCGGTGGCGCGCCGATAAAAGCTTCACCGATTTGGATCCGAATTCGGCCAACAGTTATTACCGGCCGAATTCTTTCGGGAATCTCGGGCCTGATGTGGCCAACTACGGCGTCTCCGCTGTGAACAATTCCCGAACGCCACCGAGCGTGAACAATTACGCCGTCGGTTCCGAAACCCAGACTTACAGCGTCACGCAAGCGCAGGTCGATGCGGGAGTGCCATTGATCCTGAAGTTCGGCACGCGCGAGGCGGGCATGTTTATCGACCGCGTCGTTTTGAGTTTGAATCCGCTCACCGAGGCTGAGTTCAACGCTTTGCCCAACTCCGATACCGACGTCATTCCCCAGGGCGCTAATGAATCTTTCGTGGCCTTTGAAGCCGAGCGGGTGAGCGTGATCGTCAATGGCTCGCCGACACGCTGGGAAGTGAAAAACGACGCCACCGCCAGCGGCAACCAGGCGCTCTTCGCTGCCGGCTCCAACGGAACCGCCGCTCCGGCCAGCTTTGCCTCCTTCGCCATCCGGTTTCGCGCGGCCGGTGATTACACGCTTTATTTCCGGTGGCGCGCCGACAAAAGCTTCACCGATTTGGATCCGAACTCGGCCAACAGTTATTACCGGCCAAATTCTCTCGGGGATCTCGGGCCTGATGTGGCCAACTACGGCGTCTCCGCTGTGAACAATTCCCGAACGCCACCGAGCGTGAACAATTACGCCGTCGGTTCGGAAACCCAGACTTACACCGTCACGCAAGCGCAGGTCGATGCGGGAGTGCCTTTGATTTTGAAGTTCGGCACGCGCGAGGCGGGCATGTTCATTGACCGTGTCGCATTGAGTTTGAATCCGCTCACGGAGGCTGAGTTCAATGCTCTGCCCAACTCCGGCTCCGTGGCCCGGCCCGGCCTCGTCAAGGCGGTGGGTTCCGCCAGTCTGACCAGCGTCCGCGTCACCTTCGATCGGCCGCTGAGCGCGGGTTCCGTGACCGCGCAAAGATTCACGTTGAGCGGCGGCGTGAATGTTAGCGACGCCGTTCTCGATCCCAACACCTCTCGCGACGTCATTCTCACCACTTCGGCCCAGGCCCAAAACATCCGATACACCGTGACGGTGAACGGCGTGACTGACGTCAATGGAAATCCTGTCGCGTCGAATTCGGAGATCTCCTTCACCTCCTGGAAGAACGCCGCCGGCTGGATTACCCGGGAACTCTATCACAACGTCACTGGCGGAACGGTGATTGACTTGCAGAATGCGGCCAACTTTCCGGACAACCCGAATTCTGTCGAGTTTGTCCGAAGCGTCTCGATCGGCGCCGATTTGCAGGCGGCGAACTTTGGTGCGCGATTCCGCGGCTGGTTCATTCCACCCCAGCCAGGCGCGTATGAGTTTTATCTATTCGCGGACGACGATGCGCTCCTGTCCATCAGTTTGGACGATTCGCCGGCGAATTTGTCGCCCGTTCTCCAGGTTGCCGGTCCGAGCCAGTCATTCGATCCCGCCGTCGTGTACGTGTCGGATACATTGGTGGCGGGACGGAATTATTTGTTTGAGGTGCTTTACGCTCAGAACACGGCTTCCGCATCCCTCGGCCTGGCCGCCCGGCGCGTTGGAACACAGGGCAACGTGGCCGATCTTCCTTTGCTCGGCGGAAATGCCGTCTCCACGTTTGTGAATCCCGACGCGGGCGCTGTGCAGATCATTGCTCAGCCCGGCAGTGTGACCGTTCCCGCAGGCAATCGAGTCCGGTTGCGGGTGATTGCCGCGGCGCCCTTGGGAGGCACGCTCTTTTATCAATGGCAGCTCAACGGAAACAATATTCCCGGCGCCACGAGGCCGACCTACGTCACACCGGTCCTGGCTGCAAGCGACGACGGAAACAAGTATCGATGCATGATCAGCGTGAATGGAGCGGACGTTCCCAGCGCCGATGCCACGGTAACCGTCGGTCCTGCACAGCCCGCGCGGCTCCTGCCCTACATCGGCATAAACTTTGCCAGTGGCGAGGGCGCCGGCACCACGGTCGGCGCTGCCTTGGCGCCCAGCGACGTTGCCGGCGCTGTGTTGCAGGAAAATTTCAACAATCTCTTTGGCACAAACATCGACGATACCCAGGTTCTCGTGGATGCTTCAGGCCAGGCAACCCCTGTCACCATTGCCGTTTACGATCCAGCGACGGAAAGCATCGTGCCTGCGGCTGTGAACATTGGCACTGGTACGGGATCGGCCAACACCAGCGCCGACCACCTCCTCATGCAAGGCTCGCTTGCCAATAACAATCTTCCGCTCACTCTGCGCTTGAGCGGTGTTCCACCCGGAAATTATGCGCTCATCGTTTACAGCGTCGGTTTCAATTTCAACAGCACCTATGAAGAAGATTTTGCCCTGGCCGGCGGCGAAACTTATCCCACACTCACCGTCCGAGGGCAGGTCTCGACGGATTTCATCGCCGATCCCACGCTCGTCAGAATGTCCAGCACCAACCCCGCGAACCGGGATCACGGCAATTATGTCATGTTTGAAAACGTCAGCCCCGCCGCCAACGGCACTTTCCTCCTGACCATAACGCCGCAATCCACCACCATAGGGAACACGGCCTACTTCCCGCCCGTGAATGGATTGCAACTCGTCAAGGTCAACCCGGTGGCCAACCGGCCTTCGCTCACGGTCGCGAGACAAGGCGCCTCTTTCACAATTTCGTGGACGAGCGATGCCGCCGGGTTCCTGCTCGAGGCAAGCTCTGCGCTAGGGGTCTCCGCTTCCTGGAGAACCGTCTCTGGCGTGCCCAATCCCCTCCCGGGTGCAGGCTCAACAACAATCGCACCCGCATCCGCTTCTCAGTTTTTCCGGCTGAGAAAGTAGATTCAAGAGCGCGCCGCCCGTTAATTTGGCTGAAGTCAATTCACAGTTTGGCTGAGGAAAACAGGAAGGACGTGTGGGAGTATCAGACTCAATGTCACGGGTGATTTGAACGGCCAGAAGGTTGGGAAGGTCGAATGCCCTGTTCAAAATGGCCGCGGATTTTCGAATTGACCTCATGACCGGCCATTGACAAGTGTGGCTTGTGTGGCCGTTGGTTCAAAACAAATAACCATCGAGCAGGAAGGCCTTTATGAATCCGCTTCTCTTTTCGTTCACCATCGGATTTCTCACCATCGCGGCAACCTCTCTGGCCGGGCCGGCCTCGCCGGAAAATGAACTCGCACCTCCCTTTCGGGTCGAAGCCAATGGCAAACCGATCGACGTGGCGATCGGCCATGCGGCGCCGCTGATGACTGATTTTGACGGCGACGGCAAACTCGACTTGCTGGTGGGACAGTTTGGCGATGGCAAATTGCGCATCTACAAAAATACCGGCACCGCTGCCGCTCCCAAGCTCGGTGCGTTCGCCTGGTTTATGGCCGGCGGTTCCGAAGGCAAAGTGCCTTCTGGATGATGCGTCGGTTTTGGTCCACAGGTTGTGGATCTCGATGGCGATGGCCAAAACGAAATCATTTCGGGTTCATGGCCCGGAGAGATTTACCTCTTCCGCAAAAAACCGAATGGAACCTACGCCGCGCCTGAAACGTTGAAAGCTAATGGACGCCCCATCAACGTCGGGCCCGCCTCAGCCGTGACAGCCGCCGATTGGGATCAGGATGGCGATCTCGATTTGGTGATTGGCAATATCCATGGTGAATTGCATTGGATGCGGAACAATGGTTCGGCGGCGAAATGGGCTTTTGCAAATTCTGAAAAACTTTCCGCCAATGGCCAGCCCATCAAAGTGAACCTTGGTGATGCCGGTCCTTGCCTTACGGATTGGAACAGCGATGGAAAGCTCGACCTTTTGGTCGGCACGGGTGCAGGCGAAGTCCTCTTTTTCCCTGGCACTGGCGCGAAAGACAAACCGGTCTTGGAAGCTGCCATAACGCTGGTGGATCGCGGCGATGCAAACATCGAATCAAAGAGTCCAAAGCGCCCGGCGATTCGCACGAAAGTCGCCACTGCTGATTGGAACGGCGATGGCATGCTCGATCTGTTGGTCGGAGATTATGTTCCCGGCCAGGGATCCACACGCGAAGCTCACGGATGGGTCTGGGTTTACTTGCGAACCGCCTCCGGAAAAACAGTGGCTGCGACCGAAAAGTAATGCGGCCGTTCGGTCGATTGCCGTCGAGCCGACGATGAGACGCGGAGGATCGATTCTGTTTTCGCGTCCATCACCGATTGGCGCAGGCGAAAAGATGGATGCGCTGAACCTGGACGCAAAACATGGCTGCCGAGCGAAGCAGGCCTGTTGGGCGGACCGTTCATTCAACGGTTGAGGTAAATTCTAATGAAACATGCTCTTGTTCTGGCGAGACACTTTTCAGTTCCACTGTTTGCGATCGCTGTTTGCCTGCCGGTGTTTGCCGCCGATCTGACTCCTCCGACGCCCGGAACGAAACGGGAAATGGTTCCGATCGACCTGACGGCATTTTACGGGACGCACTTCAAGGATTTGGAGAGTGATGCGGAAAATGCCTGGAGATTTGCTCCACAAGGCGCGCAGGTGTTCGAGGGCGTGCCATTCCATTTGCACGGCATCATGGAAGTCACCGGCCTGCGGGCGGCGCGCGAGAAAAGGTTTCACCCGACGCGGATCGAGAAAATCCCCGTCGGAAGACGCGGCGTGCGTTTGCATTTGCTGCATGGCGCCGGGGAAACACTGAATGATGACACCCCTTTGGCCAATTTGATATTGCGCTTTGCCAACGGGCGAGAGCAGAAGCAGTCCATCATCTACGGACGCCACGTCCGGAATTGGTTCAAATCGCTCCAGGAGCAGGATGCCGTCATCGACGCAAACTCGCGCATGGTTTGGGCAGGCGCGAGCCCGGCGAGTGGCCGCTATGGAATGACTTTGCGGTTGTACCTCACGAGCATTCCCTTAGTCGCCCCGGATCAGGAGTTGAGCAGCATCGATATCGTGTCGCTGTTCAGCGATTCCGTTTCGGTCATTTGCGGAATGACCATCGAGATCGGTGACGGAGCAAGCGGGGTCGCCGAACGAATTGCCACGCCTGCGACGGGCCTCGATTCGGTAGATGACTCGGCTCTGCTCGCACAGGTGCATGTCACTGTTGTCGATGGCCGGACGAGCCGCGCGTTGCCTGGAGCGATCGTCCGCTTCGAGGTGACGGATGACCGCGGCGCCATTCCTTTCGGCGAACACAAAACAGATGCCCAGGGAAAGGTAACGCTTGATTATCCGCCGGAGCGGGTGACTCATCTCACATTTCATGCGGTCGCTCAGGGATTTCAACGCGCGCGCCACAGAACCGAGATCGATCAGTTCCCGCGAGAACTCACTTTGAAGCTGCAACGCGGCGTCGCTTTGGGTGGAGTTGTGCGCGATGCAGCGGGAAAATCCGTCCCCGGAGCTGAGATTCAGATCAAGGTCGTCGAGAAAGACGAGGTTGGGCAATTGGTCGAGGCGGAATACGACAGGGTCGCAACCGATGCGCAGGGCAGGTGGACGTCCAGTGCTGCTCCTGCAGACGCGGGTGCATTCAATTTTCGCATCACGCATCGTGATTTCATGCCGGCCGAGTTCGAGGCCTCTTCCGATTCTGCAACCGCGGGGCAAACAGTTTCAAAAGCTGAATTGCTCGATGGCACGGCCGTGTTCACGTTGCAGTCGGGCATTCAAATCGAGGGCAAACTGACGGATCGCGACGGCCACCCGATTGCCGGCGCGCAGGTGACGCTGCGTCCGGGACCTGCGACATTGCCGGGGCGCAACACGATTACGGATCGGGCGGGCTATTTTAGATTCAGCGCGTTGGAACCCGGTGACGGTTTTCTCCTGGTTTCAGCCAAGGGATTCGCGCCGCAAGTGCGGGCACTTGAAATAAACCGGGGACAAGAGCCACTGACGTTTGTTTTGCACCCGGGCAGGCTTGTCAAAGGCCGTGTGGTTACAAAACAAAATCAACCAATCGCCGGCGCGATGGTCCTGGTCACGCAATGGAACAATTTCCAATTTTCAAACTGGCACGCGGCAACCGATGCCGATGGCCGGTTCGTGTGGGAGCATGCGCCCGATGGTCATTTGCAGTTCTCTGTTCAAAAGCTGGGCTTTGTTCGCGGGTTCTTTCCGGTCACAGCGGAAGAAGAGATCACGGTGACGCTGGATGAGGAGTTCCTGCTTTCGGGCCGTGTGCTCGATGCGGAGACCAAAGCCCCCATCAAGAGTTTTTCCATGGTGCGTGGGTACCGCTGGTCACATGAACCGGACGATAATCCGGGATATTGGCAAATGGAAAACGTGCTCCGCGCCGCTGGAGGCAAATATGAAATCAAGCTCGAGGAGAA
>JBFMDG010000121.1:0-13054 GCA_040754135.1 Verrucomicrobiota bacterium | reverse complement strand
GTTTTTTCCGAAATATTCAGGACGCTGGCGATTTCGGCGTGGGACATACCCACGAAAAAGCGGAGCTTTACAACTTCGGCATGCTCGGTGGATTCCGTGGCCAACGCATCGAGCGCTTCGTTCACCGCCAGCACATTTTCCGGAGCCTGCTGATCGGGGATCTCAAGGCCCTCGAACTCCACGCGCACATTCCCACCCCCATGTTTGCAGGCCAGTTTGCGGCGCGCGCGTTCTACCAGGATGCGGCGCATCGCCTCGGCGGCAGCTCCGAAGAAATGCGCGCGACTGTTCCACTGAGCTTCGTTCGGACCGGCGACCCGCAGCCACGCTTCGTGCACCAGCGCTGTCGGTTGGAGGGTGTGACCAGGCGCTTCTCGAGCCATTTTTTGCCGGGCCAATTGCCGGAGCTCGTCATAAACCAACGGCAGGATCACGTCCGCTTTCACGCCTGAAGCATCGCGGGCGGAATTCAAAAGGCGCGTGAGTTCGTTCATGAACGCTCACGATTGAAAGCGGATTCACGCTCGTTTGCAAATCAGAAAGTCGGGGTTAAATGGTTAAATGGTTAAATGGGTTAAAGCTTTGATTGGGGGGATTAATTTTTAGGCGAAGAGTTTTTGGAGGATTTCACCGCTGACGTCGGTTAAGCGGAAATCGCGACCTTGAAAACGGAAGGTCAGCCTGGTGTGGTCCAGACCAAGCAAATGGAGGATCGTCGCATGAATGTCATGAACATGGGCGCGGTCTTCAACGGCGTTAAACCCGAGCTCGTCGGTTTCTCCCAGCACCTGCCCAGCTTTGACTCCGGCGCCGGCGAACCACATCGTGAATGCTTCAATGTGATGGTTGCGTCCGGTCTTTTCACGGTTCTCACCCATTGGCGTGCGGCCGAATTCGCCGCCCCAGATTACGAGCGTGTCTTTGAGTAATCCGCGCGCTTTCAAATCTTTCACCAAAGCCGCGCAGGGCTGGTCCACTTCGCGGCAAACTTTTTCAAGGTCGTTTTCCAGATTCTCGCCGGGACCGCCATGGCTGTCCCAGTTGGTGTGATAGAGCTGCACAAAACGAACGCCGCGCTCGACGAGCCGGCGCGCCAGCAGGCAATTGTTTGCGAAAGAAGCTTTGCCCGGCTCCGCTCCATACAGATCGAGTGTGGACTGGGATTCCCCTCGTAAATCGATCAACTCCGGCGCGCTCGTTTGCATGCGATAGGCCATTTCATACGCGGCGATGCGCGTTTGAATTTCGGGATCGCCCGTGTCCACGAGCCGCTTCAGATTCAAATCGCGAATGGCATCGAGCGCGAGGCGTTGCCGGTGCGTGGTGACGCCCTGGGGCGACGTGAGATTCAGGATCGGTTCGCCTTGTCCGCGCAACGGCACTCCTTGATAAGTGGTTGGCAGAAATCCGCTGGCCCAATTGACGGCGCCACCGCGCGGACCGCGCGGGCCCGATTGGAGCACGACAAAGCCGGGAAGATTTTGTGATTCGCTGCCGATCCCATAAGTCACCCACGAACCCATGCTCGGCCGGCCGAACTGGCCGGAGCCGGTGTTCATGAACAATTTGGCGGGCGCATGATTAAACAGCTCGGTGGCGCACGATTTGACGATCGAAATGTCGTCCACAATCGTGGCCGTATGCGGAAATAATTCCGAAACCCAGGCGCCGTTCCGTCCGTGTTGGGAGAATTTGCGGCGGGTGCCGAGCAGTTTGGTACGGTCTTTGAACGAACTGTCCATGAAAGCGAATCGTTTCCCTTCCAGAAATGAATCGGGGATCGATTTACCGTTCAACTCAACCAGTTTCGGTTTGTGATCGAACAATTCGAGCTGGCTCGGACCGCCCGCCATGAACAGATAAATGATGCTTTTGGCGCGCGCCGGGAAATGCGGTGCTTTAGGAGCAAAGGGACTGCTGATTGGCGGAACCGATCCCGCCCACAATTTCTGATCACTGAGCAAGGAGGCCAGCGCCACGGAACCCAGACCCAGCGCACATTGGCTGAAAAAATGGCGCCGCGTGATGTCGCGCAAACGGAGGGAATGCATTTGGGCTTCGGTCATCGTCAATTCTGTCCAGAATTTTTTCTCACACCCGACGCCCGACTGCAAGTGGCTTTGGCAATCAATCGCGCGCGGAAGAACCGCGCCGACCTCGCGTGACCTCGCTTAACCTTGATTAGCCATCGCCTGTTTGCGGCTGCATTTTTCCGCGCGCATGGGTAGGCTTGCCAGCCATGAAAATCCAGCAGCCCGGCGCCCACTACGACCATATGCTGCGCCAGACCCGCATCCACCACGTGCAACTCAGTTCCATGGCCGACATCAAAGCGAACATGCTCCTGACGATGTCGTCACTGGTCGTGACGTTGTGCGCACCCGCCACCATGAACCCGTCCTTGCGCAGCGCCGCCGTGGTTCTGATGGCCTTCAGTCTGGCCACGGTGGTGTTGGCGGTTTACGCGGTCATGCCAAAACTGCCGTTGACCTTTCGCGAAGGGGCCGATGCTGATCACAAGAGTCCCATGTTCAATTTGCTTTTCTTCGGCGATTTTGTGCGCATGCCTTACGCCGACTTTGAGAAATCAATGGAAGAAATCCTCAACGACCCGAGCCGCGCTTATGAAGCGCAAGTGCGCGAGATTTATACGCTCGGCCTTTTCCTTGCCACGAAGAAATACCGGTTTCTCCGCCTGGCTTACCTCACGTTTTTGTCCGGACTACTCGCCAGCGGATTTGCCTTGGCCACGGTGGAGTTTTGATCGTGATTCAGTAATGGTCTGACTGTGGGATAAACCCATTAATCCACCTGGCGTGCACGATAGAACACCGGCCCGCCATCGCCTGCGGCGACGGGAACTTCGACAAAACGATCGGTCACTGTGGCTCGCCCCATCGGCGACCATGGCAGAGCGAGGTCGTTGGTGGACTCGATCTCGTAACTTCGCCCCGGCAAGCCAAAGAGGAACAGCGCCCGCGCCGGTGTTAACTGCGGCACAAGCACCGGTTGCTCACCCACAACGATCACGCTGCCCACCACCACCGCCGGGCGGTTGAGCAGGACATTGGCGGTATCCGTTGCTCGCACTTGAACCGGCCGCAAGATTCCCAGAACAGAGGCCGCATCGGATGGCGCGTCGAATTCCAGATGTCCAATCATCTGCCCACCTTGGAACACCGCGTTGTTCAATGCCGCAAACCGAACGTCCACCTGATCCGCACCCACCGGAAGCAGCGTGGCTGAAATGTTCGGCCCGGAAGGTTCAATCGCCAGATTATCCAGCGACGCCCCGGGATATTGCAGTCCAAAATGCAAATCGACCAAGGCCGCGCCGGAATCCAATCCAATCGGCACCGCGCCCGATTCACCCGCGCGCAAATGAGTCGCGCCCATGCGCAGCGTGAAATCCGTGCTCGTGTCGCGCACGGTCACGTTGAATTTCTGCGTCGCACTCAACGCGCCCGGACCGTTGTCCCGAATGATCACGGTGATTTCATAAGTTCTGCCGCCTTGAAATTCCGCCGGCGTCCAGACGAATTCGCCCGTGCTCGGGTGCAGGCTGGCGCCGGTCGGCGCACCCGCCGCAAGTTCGAAGCTCAGAGTTTGCGACGGCAAGTCCGAGTCTGACGCTTGCAACAGAAACGCCAATCGCTCCCGTTCTCTGGCGATGCGATTATCGATGACCGCGAGCGTGGGCGCCTGATTCACTTCGGTTACCACAATTTTTACCTGCGCTTCAGCGCTCAGGGCTGGAGTTCCGTTATCCGCCACGCGCACGCCAAACTGATATGTGGCCGGCCCGTGCGCTTCCCCGGTCAACCAACTGAATTGTCCGGAAGCGGGATCGATGGCCGCACCGGGCGGCGCATTGCCAGTCAAACTGAACGTGAGGGTGTTGGCCGGCAAATCGTCATCCACCGCGGTGGCGGTGAAACTCACAGATTGCCCTTCCGCAATGGTGAATTCGCTTTGCGCCAGATTCACGCGCGGAGCGGTGTTGACGATGGCGACAACAGTTTCGGCGTCGGGAGCATCTGGCGCCAGTTCCAGATTTCCGGCTTGATCAATCGCCACGCTGAAAAAGGCGTAACTCTGATTTTGCGTCCCTTTGTAGATCGCGCCGGTCAACGTCGTGCGGCGCAGCCACGGAACAAACGGACCGCCGTTGACGGAAACGAACAGATCATAAGCGGCGATTCCGGATCCATCGGCCTCATCGGCGCCGGACCATTTCACGGGAATTTCCAGGCCCACTTTCTCGGGCAACGCGGTGACGAAACTGGTCGGGGGCGTGTTGTCGCGCACTGGCAATGGCGCATAGACCAGCGTGTACTTGCCATTTCCGTTGAGATCGAGCAGGTGCAACACATTTTCATGAATCGGATCGCGGCCCAATCCGATGAAAGTACGATCGGTCACCCAGGCGTTCTTTCCGATCAAGACTTCAGAACCATCCTCCCGGAGAACTTGCACCAGGTTAAACTGGCCGTCGGCAGGATCGGCCAGCCGCAAATAAACCCAGCCGGTTGGCACCGTGGCCGTCAGTTGCACGCGCAAATTATCGGCGGACGGCGATCGATCGAACGCGCCGGTCGTAATCACGGACACCGGCGCCGTTGTGCCATCGCTCAAGTGCAGCGTGTCGGGCAGATCGCGCTCGTCTTCCACATCATTGGACAAGAAGTCCGGTTTGCCATCGGCCAACGGGCCGAAAGCTTCGACGACATGGATCAATTCGTGAATGGTGACTTCATCGATCAGCGACGCAACGCGTCCACCGAATTGTTCCTCGTGTTCGAAGCTCGCTTTGTAATCGACGAACAACCCTTGAAGCGTCGATTTCAACAGCCATCGTCCCACCGTCACCGAGTTGGGACCAATATCGCCGAAGGTGGCGGTGAGAGACGGCGACAAGCCTTTGCCGGCGACTTCGGTGCCGATGATTTCGAAGTCGATGAGCAGGCCTTTGTAGTTGTCCACAATCTTGGGTTGAGCGGAAGTGATGCGAAAATTCTTGGCCAGGCCGGCGCCCGAGTTTTTCACCATCACTGCAAGGGTGAATGGTTCCGAAGGTTCAATGGCATCGGTGAACGGATCGTCAGAAAACACGTCGCGTTGATGGAAATATTTGAGGCTGAGTTTGGCATTTGGATAAACGTTGACAGGCGTCGGTTCAAGTTTCACCGAAGTTGGAACACCGGCGGAGACATAGGTGAAAATGCCACCGACACGATAGACTTTCGGCTCGGTGGGAGCGGCCGAATCGAGCGGCAGAATCACCCATCGAGCGCGTCCCGATTTGCCGGCGGCCAATTTCCATAATTCTCGAGTCACGACCGGGTCACCGGCCACGGGTTCGCCTGTGTTGGTGATGTCGATGTTAGTCAACTCCGGTTTGAGGACGACGAAGCGTTCGTTGGCGAGCTGATTTTGATCGTCATAAATCTCGATGCGCACGGTCATGTCCTCGAGGGGCACGGTATCGGAGTTATTGTCCACTTCGAGAGTGGCGCCGATGGCTTTGCGGGTGAGTGCGGCTTGTTGTTCGATTTGGAGCCGCACCTGGGCGCACACGGAGCGTTGTTCCGCGTGACGCGTGACGCGTTGGGTCGGGCGAACGCTGGACTGAACGGATTGAATTTGCTGGCCGGAAGCGCGGACCGGACGGGCCACGCGCGCCACATGTTCATTCAAGAGGGCAGCGTTGGGGAACCCGAACCATTGGGCGAGCGTATCGGGGTCAAGGTTTTTGAATTGATCGAGCGTGGCCAATTGCGCGACGCCGGGATCGCTCCCTGGGATCAATGTTTTCGAGAAATCAAATTCGACACTCTTGCTCTCGCCGCCGATGGAAATTTCACCTTCGGCTTTGGCGACAAGAGTGACGCCTTCGAAATTGACGGATGAGGAAAGACCCTCCCCCTGGCAATAGGTGACGGTAAACGAAGCGCCTGTCGAGATGCCGCCTTCGATTTTGGCGCTGCCCGAGACTTCGCCGTCGGGTGTTTGCGCTTTCAGTTCGAGGCTGCCCTTGACTCCGGCGAAGGCGCTGGCGCCGGCGGATCCGCTGATGCAGAATTTCGGATTCTTTAAGTGGCACTCCGTTTCAATCGAACCGGTGATGCTTCCGGTGAGCGTCACTTCCACACCGGCCTGAAGTGATCCTTCGTATTCGACCTCGCCGATGCCGGAGACATTGATTGATCCTTCCACGCCCGGATCAAAGCCGATGAGAATGGTGATTTCGGCTTCGGCCTTGGCGCTGCCTTTGGCTTTGATGCCTCGAACGCCCAACTCGCAGCACGTGCAGATCTCGCCTTCGAGCGCGGTCGAGAGATCCACGCCCTGCAATTTGGCCCATGGAGGCAACCCTTTGCTGATCGCAGCCGCCACCACATCGGCCATCGGCAAATTAAATGGAATGCTTCCTTCCGAGCATTCCGGCTCGAACGTGCTTGGATCGCAAATGCAATTGTTCGGTTTTTCGAGCACGGGCGGCACGGGAACGATTGAGACGGGTATCCTTCCGCCACCCCCCGTTCCACCGCCACCGCCGCCGCCGAAGCCACCGCCACCACCACCGCCGCCGCCGCCGAAAATTGCGCCGATGCCACCGCCGCCGCCCGTGATGCGTCCTCCTGTAACACGGATGCCCGAGCAATCTCCACTGGCGTTGATCACGGGAATGGGCACCGGATAAGCAATGTCAAACGGCCCGCAAATTAACTTCCATTCCACCCCCGCCGTAATGGTGCATGGAAAAGAAGCAGGCTGCGCCGCGGCCGGGACTGCGCCGCTACCGAAGGAATGTGCGGACGCCACTGCCACTCCTTGTGGGTTCACTTTCTTGAAAATCACCGGAATAGTTAACGAACTCTTGGCCGGCAATGATCCGATGTCCCGCACTAACGGCGTAATTTCCCAAAGCGGATGACTCCCAAAATTCAGCGTCACATTCTGCGCCGCGATCAATCCCTGATTGCTGATGGTGACATCCACCTGCCCCTGTTCCTCGGTGATGTTTGCCAGATCGATCAATGCCGGTTGCACCGTGACGACCGGCACCGGCACGGTTGTTTCGAAGGTCGATTCAATCCGAATGTTGGTGACATCCTCGATTTCGATTTCCTCGACGATCCATCGCACTTGCACCAGGCGCGTCGGGAGAAATACCAATCGCTCATTGACTGTGCCGGGCTTGATTTCCACAACGCCCGTGCTGGATTCATGTTTGTCGGCGGAAACTTCCAGGTTATAGGTGCCTTCGCGCAGTCCGGTCAAAAGCAGTTCCCCGTTTTCGCCGGTCAATCCTTCACCAATGGTTGCGCCACCGAACGGATCGCGCAAAACCACTTTGGCGCCAGCCAGATTTTTGCCGCCTTCACCATAATAAGTGGATTCATCGACCGTGGTGATTTTCAGATCGCCGAGCGCATCGGAGACATGACGGAACCGAAAAGGAACGCCCAGGTCACCGGCTGGAGTGGAAACGACGATGTTGCCCTCATAAATTCCGAGGGGCAATTCCGAGGTTGGATTGAGTTGCAACGTCAACTTGCCGCGTGTGCCAGGCGCGATGGGTGCGATGGGATTGGGCGTGACTACACGCATCCAGGGCACGTCAGGCAATAACACTTGCAGCGGATCGCTCGGGGCGCCGCCATCATTCACAATTTCGACTTCAATCAAATTCTGCTGGTCACGCACCATCCCGCCGGAAAGAGCGCTCGGCACGGCGCGCAAGCGCGGGCGTCTGGCTTGCACCGCGACATGCACCGGCACCTCGATGTTGGCGCCTTCCGCGCTGACGAGGCGCACTCGAAAGATTTTCAAGGCCGTTTCATCGACCAGCGAGCGGATGATAAACTGCGCGGGAACATCGGCCAGCGGACCAAGGCTGGCGGGCAAAGAAAAGCGCACGTCCAGTTGCGATGCCCCCTCGACCTCGGCGCGCAAACCCGTCAATTCCGTTTGCCCGACGTTTTTCAGACGGAATTCACCGCTGATGGTGTCGAGGCCGTTGACGGTCACACTGAAGCTGCTCGGATTCGCCTGCAGGCCCAGAATGCTGAACCGATCCTGTTCGGGCGCGGTTTCCAAACTGGGATGAACCGCGCCAATGATGTAATGGCCCGCTTCATATGGCAGCGGTTCAAAGGTCAAATTGAACCTTCCATCGGCCTCGGTGAGCGCCGCCAGCACACGCGTCACTCCACGCACCGTCACGTGAACGCTGACCAACTCAAATGCGGCGGGACCGCCTCCGGCCTTTGTCGCCTGGCCGCGCATTGGAATGGCCGTGCCCGCCAAAGCCGTCTCGATCTCTGTTTCAACCGTCGCGGTGTAGGAAGGTTCGACATGCAACCGCGTCGCCGAAACGCTTAGATTGTTGTCTTCGAGAATTTCCGTGATCAAACCGCTGAAATCGCAGGCAACCAACAAGTGGTAATCGCCAGGCTTCTTAGGCGCAAAAATACTCAGCACCTGCTTGAACGATTGGCCCGGTGGCAACTCTCCATTGAACGGATATTCGCCCACTACCTCGTCGTCCTCGGTCACCAACGCATCTGTCGAAAGGTAAACACGCTGCACCCAAGATCCCGAGGCACCCGCCGCCCCTTGATTGGCCACGCGAAAACTGATCGGAATGATCGCGCCCGTGGTGCCATTGGCCGGAATCGTCAATTCCGTGCCCACCAAATCCGGCAGATCCGTGTCCGAAACCACCAGCGTGTCGGCGCCGCTCGTAAAATTCAGCGCCGCCGCCGTGATCATCACCCGCTGATTTCCATCGGTCATTCCATCCTGAACCGTATTGACCGAGAAATTTGCCGACGTCTGGCCGGCTGGAATCAGAACATTCTCCGGCACGGTCGCTTCACTCAAATCGGAAGAAGCCAATTGCACGAGCAGATTTTCGTCAGGCGGCGTGTTGCGCGAGACGGTGCCCTGCGACGCTGCGGCGGCCCCTTCACGCGCAAGTTTCGGGGTCAGCTTCACGGTGAGTGTCGGACCATCATCATCGAGAATGGAAACGCGTGTGGAAGAGATCGGCGGCAACAGGATCGCGCCAAAAGTGGTTTGCGCTTGCGCCGAAACGATCACTTCCTGAGCGCCATCAACAATGGTGTCGTTGACCGCTGCGATGGGGAAATTGACCGAGGTTTCGTTGGCGGGGATGACGGCGCTGGCCGGAATTAACAATTCCGTTTTGTCGCTGTTCGACAGCATCAGTTTGAGTTCATGCGGTGTCGCCACCGATCGGATGGCTGAGGCGCGCAACACGGAACCGCCGGAACCCTCGCTGGCTTCGGCCGGTTCGATGATCAATGTGATTTCAGGCAGATCGTTGTCTTGAATTTCCAAGGAAGCGGAGGCGCCGACGTACCCTGGGGACGAAGCGGTGATACGATAACTGGCCGCAGTTTCGATCAATTGGTCGTCGGCTCCCATGACGCTAAAGATCGCCGAAGCTTGACCGGAAGGTATGGTGACTTCAGCCGGCACCAGCAGTTGTCCGAGATCCGAACTGAGGAAAGCGACTTTCAAAGCTTCTGCAAGCGGGCCATCGCGAGTGATATTGGCGGCGACGGTTTGACCTTCGGGCGCGCTCGCCTTTTCGAGAGTCAATCGCAGTTGCGGCACATCCGAATCATCCACTTGAATCTGTCTCGAATCGGAAATCGCTCCGGCCGCTGAAGCGGTCACGTTGATCAGTTGCGGCCCATCCACAATGCCGTCGGCTTGCACAATGAGATCAAAGGGAACCGAAGTCTGGCCGGAGGGAATCACGGCGGTGGTTTGCACTTTCAATTCTGTCACATCGCTGCTGAGAAAATTCACCGTCAGATCGCCGCTCGCATCCCCACTCCGAATGACACGACCGCGCACAATGGGATTGGCGGCGTTTTCCGCGATGCGGCTAACGGGAAGAACCAGCGACAACGTGGTCGGCACAGTGATCACCTTCGTGCTGAGCAAATGGTTGTTGGCTTCGTTTTCCTCAATGACGGCGCCACGAGAATCGGTTCCGATCACAAAACGCAACAGGCCCGCGGGAACGGTCGTCGGGAGCGTGATGCGCCTGGTGCGGCCAATTGAAACGCCCGCGGCCAGCGTGTCCGTGATCTCGAAGGTCGCGATTTCGAAATCCCCGCCAATCACCTCGTCGCGCGAGAGGTAAACAGTCTCCGCCCATGGGCCGGGTGCGGCGGCGCCTCCGGCATTGCGAACCGTCCATTGAATTTCAAATTCCTGTCCGGGAACAAGCGCATCCGGCGCGATAATGTCGGCAACGGTCAAGTCAGGCCTCGGCGGCAGGTTCAAAGTGATGGCGGCACTGGAGCGCTGGTTGTTTGATTCATCGGACTCGGGTTGAATATGGCGCGCATCTGAACGCACGATGAGGAAGAAATCGCCGGGTTGACTCTCGCTGTTGAACGGAATTTGCACGCGCACGGTGCGGGTGTAACTCGCGCCAGGCGCCAGCGGCGAATCGGTTCCCACAGGCTCATCGATCAGCGTCAATCCGCCAGAATTCGGGCTCGATGAAAAGATCACGCGATCATGCCAGGCCGTCACCGCCGGCGCTCCTCCAGCGTTCCGCACCGTAAACGTCACATCGGCCATCGCGCCAAATATCGACACCGGCGCCACCATCACTGAATCGACCACCAGATCGGCGGAAAGCATTTGCACCGTCGCCGCCGAAACGGTCGTGTTGTTCCCTTCCTGGCGATCCTCATTCACTTGCAATCCGGCATCAGCACGGATCACGACGAAATAAGCGCCGGTGAGATCGGCGGGCAGAATGATGCGTCGCTGACGATTGACCGTCGCTTCGGCCGCGATGGGTTCGGTCGCTTGAAAGAGGCCGATCTGGCGGGCCGCAGAGCCATCGGCATTGCGTGAGACAAGAATTGTTTCAACCCAGGGTGGCGCGGCCGAATCGCGGCCCAAGTTGGACACGGTCCATTTAATATCGAGAGCCTGTCCGGCAATGCCCCCGGCGGGAATGTCGATGCTGCGGACGACGAGGTCAGGAAACTTCGGTCCGGTAAATACGCTGGTGACAAAATTGACGATTTGCGTGTCGTTGTTGACGGTCACGGTTTGAGAAGGCACGGAAACAAAACCCAGTTCCGGCAGGTTGCCGGCGCTCACCGTCCATTGCCCGTTGTGCACGTTCAGCGAGTAATTGCCGTTGGAATCGGTAACCGTGGATGCGTGAATGACCCGGCCGCTGGTAATGCCTCCCCCGTCCTCTGGCGGCAATAAAGCCGACGGCGGAATGATTTCCTTGGGTTGACTCGGACTCGACCATGATAAAGAGGCAAAGGCCCCGCCGCCGTTTTCATACATTTCCATCACGATGTCGTAAGCCTGTCCTGCTTCGAGCGTGATCGTGCCCGAGAATTCCGTCGGAGGATGCAAATTGGGATCGTTGATCAAATGCTGGCCATTGACGAACAGTTGGACCCCGTCGTCGTTGACCGTGTAGAAGGTGTAAGTCTCGGAAAATCGCGGAATGACCTTTCCCGTCCAACGCACGACGAAAGTATCGGCGCCGATGGACGGATGAGGCGAACCAGTGCCCCAATTGAAGTTCACATTCGGATCGACCCGCACGACCGCGGGCGGGCCGCTGGTATCGCGTTCATCCCAAATCTCTGCGCGCAATCCTTCCGGAATCAATTGCGAGGCTCCGACAACCACATCGGGAATGGGCGCGCCCTTGTCGTCATTAACGCGTCCAGTGATGAATCCCGGAGCGGGTGGAGCGAAGATTATCGTGTAAACTGCGCCGCTGGGAATGGACAGCCCGCCCCAATCAATTTTCAAAGTTGAACCGTCATAAGAAAAATGGCGATGGGCTGCGGTTTCGACGAGGGTGGGCGAGCCGCTCATGACCAGGTTCTTGATCACCAAGCCGTGGAATGGAACATCGCTGAATTCCACCGGCGAGATAAAGTCGATGATGACGCGGTCTTCATTGATATCCACGCCGTAATTTTTCGACCCGTCCAAGGAAGCGGAAATCAACTGCCGATCATCGGCGCCGTTTACAACCGTAAGATTGAACGGCCCGTCGAACGCGGTGGCATCGTCGGGCGAGTAATGTCCGAGCGTGACGTTCTGGCCGACAAATCCTTTGCCAGGCGCAACGGCGCGTCGCACCACCCGCACGGTGACGCCGTTATTGAATGTGACCTGCCACTCGAGGCCATCGGGCAATTTCGGAAGCGCCAATTGTGGCGATCTGGCGATGCTGGCGGATGCGGTGACGAGATGGAATTCCGCGCCTTCGGCTGGAACGAAATTGTTGATCGTTCGCACGACGATTCTCCCGGCAATATCCGCGAGGCCATTGATGCGGAGCTGATCGTAATCCTTGCCGGCGGTTGGGCCGCCGATTTCCAATTCCATCGCGCCGGCCGATGATTGGTTGTAACTGCCGTTGATCGTCAACACGCCTGCGGAAGTTCCCGGACTGACGACCCCGCCATTAAGAACATTGGCGGCGAGCGTGCCATTGCCTTGCAAGCGGCCGCCCGGTTGAGTGAAGGAACCGGCCACGGTAAGGGTGATGCCGGGCGCGATTTCGATTAAGCCTTCGTTGACGATGCCATCCGGAGAACGCCCGATCGTGCTATGCCAATTGACGATGAGCTGTCCCTGGTTGAACAAAGGCGTGGTTAACCGGCGATCGCCTTGCGTGCCTTGACCGATGGTAATGCGTCCTTGCGATCGGTTGGTCAAAGCGCCGTTATTGATGGTGAAACTGCTGGCCCAGGAACCACTGACGGATTCGATCAGAATCTCGCCTTCGTTCGAGAAACCGTTTTCCGCGACGATGGTCGTGTGCCCGCCGTTCGAATCGCCTCGAAACCAGATCGACTGCCCACGATGCAAATCGCTCGCATAACGCGACGCACTGTGGGTCAAAATGAAATTCGCGGGTTCGGTGGCGTTCGGCCCGATGTTTAGGTCGGACCCGATGAGATAGGCCGTGCCGTTGATTCGCCCCTG
This sequence comes from Verrucomicrobiota bacterium, assembly GCA_040754135.1. Taxonomy (GTDB): domain Bacteria; phylum Verrucomicrobiota; class Verrucomicrobiia; order Limisphaerales; family SIBE01; genus JBFMDG01. The sequence continues at coordinate 22 of JBFMDG010000121.1, read as the reverse complement.
CTCGAAATCGAACTGGATGTCG
>JBFMDG010000120.1:0-13115 GCA_040754135.1 Verrucomicrobiota bacterium | reverse complement strand
GGATTTTTGTTTTTTTATGCATGGCAACCCAGCATTGCTTCCTGGCTGACCAAGCTGAAGCGGCGGTTCTGGACATTGTTGCTGCCTTACCTGACGTGGAGCGCCCTCGGGATCGTGTTTTACTACATTGTTTATCTCTGCAACAAAGGTCCTTCGATTTATTACCATTTCGAGACGGGAATTTTTTCCTGGCCGGACGTGCAGGCGGCGTTATTTCAAATCGAGGAACCATATCAGCTTTGGTTCATGGCGGATCTGATGATCATCATGGTGGTGGGCGGACCGTTGCTGGCGCTGCTGGTGAGTCGATTGCGTTGGTTCTTCATTCCGGTGGTCCTGATTTATTATTACAGCAGCGTGCCGATGATCCTTGGGCTGAATAAAACCGGCGTGTGCATGTTTTGTCTCGGGGCCACGTTTGGCTACATGCGCAATGAACTCATTCTCAAGGGGCGTTTCTGGCCGAGGTTCCTTTTCGTTTTGTGGATCCTGACCGCGCTGGCGTATGCGATTCTTTCGCTCAAGACCGATTGGAACTTGCGCTGGCTCTTTCGCTCGCTCGTGCTTGTGGGTTTGCTGGGGATCTGGGGGTTTTACGACATGCTCCCGCCTTCCGCGCACCGTTGGCTGGCGCAAGGGGCGCCCTACCGATTTTTCATTTACGTCGCGCACGAGCCGTGGCTCACCGGGTTGTTTCTCGATTACCGGGCGTTTGTGCCTTCGCATCAAGCGACCATTTTGATTGGCTACTTCCTCTTGCCCACTTTGATCGTGTTGCTTTGCATCGGCGCGGCCATTTCCGTGCGGCGCAGATCGGAAGTGGTTTACTACTACTTGAGCGGCGGGCGTTGAGCCGTGGAAACCCCGGGCAATTTCGGCGGGAGATTCGTTCGAATAATCGCCGTCCATAACGCATACCCTTTCGGACTCAAATGCAATCCATCATCGGCGAGGTAGATGGTTTTGAGCCGGCCTTTCTCGTCGAGCATGGGAGTGAAAACATCGATGTAAGTCACGAGCGGATCTTTTTGGGTGAGTTCCTGGATGAGGCGGTTGGTTTTGCGAACTTTCTTCAATAGATGCCAGCGCGCGAGACTCGGCTTCACGGAAATGAACCCGATGCGCGTCTTGGGGAGTTCCTTGTGAATTTCAGCCACGAACTCCTCGAAATCTTTGACCACTTCTTCCGGAGTTTTGCCGGCGGCGAGATCATTGTCGCCGGCGTAAAGCAGAATCATGCGTGGCTCGTAAGGGAGCACGATGCGATCAAGGAAGGTCATGACATCTTCGATCTGGCTGCCGCCGAATCCGCGTTTGACGATGCGATAACCTGGGAAGTCCTGTTGCAAGGTGTGCCAGAGCCGGACGGTGGAACTGCCGACGAAAAGAATGCCGTTTTTAGGAGGCGCGTTGGTTTGATCCGCCAATTCGAATTCGCGGATTTCGAGCTCCCAGGGGTTCTGGCGTTGCGCCGGCCAAAACATGACCAACGCCGCTGCCATGGCCACGCTAAAACCACCGGCAACTCCTAAGCCGAAAGCCCGTTTCCATTGCGTTTGGGTCATACGACAAAACTTAACACCGGCTCGAGAACCGGTTGAAGGACAATTTCACAGTTTTTGCGCGGGGTCCGACAGTTGGCACGTGGCAAGACGAGCCAATTGAAAAAGACGAAACCGATTACTCCAATTCTTCTCCCCAACGTGGCATGAGGCGATTGGCAATCCCAATGTGATCCAGAACGCGGCCAACGACCGTGTCCACGACCTCTTCGATCGATTGCGGGCGGGTGTAGAACGAAGGATTCGCCGGCAGGATCGTCGCGCCGGCCAAAAGCAACAATTCCATATTCCGGATATGAACCAGGTTCAGTGGCGTTTCGCGCGGCACGAGAATCAGTTTCTTTTTTTCTTTGAGCGCCACATCGGCGGTGCGAAGCAAAACGTCATCGCTCACTCCATGCGCGATGCGGCCGAGCGTTCCCATGCTGCACGGAATGATGATCATGGCATCTGGCGGGTTGGAACCGCTCGCGAAGGGGGCGTTCATGCTTTTGACGTTGTGCCGGGTGGCGCCTTCGGGCAGGCGCAACCCTTCGGGCAATTCTTCGGCGACGACTTGCTGCGCGTATTGGCTGAGAACCACGTGCACTTCCTGGCGGGCGGGATCGAGATTATCGAGGAGGCGCTGCGTGTAAAGAGCCCCGCTGGCGCCGGTCATGGCCACAACAATTCTCACAGGAAATGACATCGGGCTTGTCTCACAACAATTCTTTCGCACAATGCCCGCGTGCCGAAGCTTTGGAAAGCCTTTTCCCTTTTTGTCCTGCTCCTGCTGGGCGCGGGCTGTCCATCGAATCCAAAAACACCTCCACGGCTGACGCTCCTGCACGAACGCGAAACCAATGGCGCGGTTCATCCGACAAATCTCGCGCTCAATTCCAGCCCCAGCACCCCAGCGAACAATGCCACGAACCTGAGCGGAAATGGCTCGCTGCCGTCTATCGGCAAAGCGCATTCCCCGCGTGTCCTCAAGCCGGTCATTCTGCCGGCGCAAGAATGGATTTCACTCGGCGATTGGGCGAAAACGAACGGCTGGCCTGCGCCAAACAGAATTCGCGGTGGAGCCGAACCCGTTTACAGCTTGACCACCGATCTCGGCACCTTCGCCATCACCATCGGACAGCGCATGGCCACTTTCGATGGGTTTGCTTTCGGACTCGGTTTTGGTCCGCGTTTGGTCGATGGCCAGCCTTGCATTCATGGATTGGATGCGCGCAAAAATTTTCATCCGCTGCTCACCTTGCCGTCGCTTCAGTATCCTGAAAATCCGATCCTGGTCATCGATGCCGGACATGGCGGAGAAAACACCGGTGCGAAAAGCAGTCTTGCCGATCGTTATGAAAAGGAGTTTACGCTCGATTGGGCGCTGCGGTTGCGACCGATGCTTGAAAGGGAAGGTTGGCGCGTGTTCCTGACGCGAACCAATGACATCGATTTGAGTTTGTCCGAGCGGATTGCCTTTGCCGACCAGGTTCAGGCGCATCTCTTTCTCAGTCTCCATTTCAATGCCGTCGATTCCGAATCCGGCGCGGCCGAGTATTCCGGTCTGGAAACTTATTGCCTCACGCCGGCCGGCATGGCCTCGAATTTGACCCGGGAATTTGAAGATGATCCCGCGCGGAGTTTTCCCAACAATGTTTTTGATGCGGAGAACCTGCAGTATTCTTTCCGATTGCATCGGGCGTTGGTGGAATTGACCGGGCGCAAAGATCGCGGCGTGCGCCGGGCCCGTTTTATGGGCGTGCTTCGCGGTCAGAATCGCCCTGCCGTTCTTCTCGAAGGAGGATTTCTCTCGAATCCCGCCGAAGCTCGCCTCATCAGTTCCGGCGAGTACCGCCAAAAACTTGCCGAGGCCGTGGCCAGGGCCCTCACGCTTTAGCTATGGCGCAATCCGCTTCGCCATCCCACGCCTTGATCACCGGCGGCGCCGGCTTCATCGGCTCGCACCTCGCCGAACGCCTCTTGCGCGAAGGGGAACAAGTGACTGTCATCGACGATTTCTCAACCGGGAGTCAGGAAAACATCCGGCACCTGCTGGGTCAACCCGGTTTCCGTGTGATTGCATCCAAGGTCTCCACCTGCGTTGAGCTGGATCGCCTCGTCGCGGAAGCAACCAGCGTTTATCACCTGGCCGCGGCCGTGGGCGTCGAACTCGTCGTGCAATCGCCGATTCGCACCATCCGGACGAACCTCGACGAAACCGAAGCGATTCTTGAAGCGGTCAGCCGGGTGGCGGTCCCGATCCTTCTTGCATCGACTTCCGAGGTTTATGGCAAAAGCCAAAAATCGGAGTTCGCGGAGGAGGACGATTTGCTTATCGGGCCGCCGCACCTGGGCCGATGGAGTTACGCCTGTTCCAAATTGATGGATGAATTTTTGGCGATGGCCTACAGCAAGGAGAAGCGTTTGCCCGTGATTATTTGCCGGTTATTCAACACCGTGGGTCCGCGGCAGACTGGCCGTTACGGCATGGTGCTGCCGCGATTCATCAAAGCGGCGCTGCGCGGCGAGCCGCTTCAAGTGTATGGCGATGGCCATCAGACTCGCTGTTTCTGTTACGTGCACGACACAGTGGAAGCGCTCGTCCGGTTGCAGCGCAACGTGGCCGCCCGAGGTGAAGTGTTCAACGTGGGCAGCGACGCTGAAATCACGATTCTCGATCTGGCGGAAAAGGTCTGCCGCCAGTTGAACTCAAAAGCGCCAATCGAGTTCGTGCCCTACGATCGTGCTTATCAACCGGGATTCGAGGATATGTTGCGCCGCAAACCGCGCATCGAAAAACTGGCGCGAACGATTCAATTCCGACCTGCAACGCCCCTCGAAAAAATCATCGAGCTCACCGCCGAGCAGATGCAATCGAATGGTTGACGGCGCTTCTGGTTGCAGGCGCGCATTGGCCACCGGCTTTCCAAACCTTTGACCGTTGAGTGGAGGAACGATCTGTTGCATTCCGAACGTGCCGCAACTCGGATTCGCGTCAGTCGCGCGTAATGGCGTCCATGCGCGCCTTGAGCTGCTGGCGAAGCGTGTCGCGTTGCGCATCGGAGATTTCGCGGGGAACGACGAGCGGTTCAGCGAAGGCGATGTCGCACCGGGCCAGCGGCAATGGAATCTGAAATCGATCCCAGCTGCGCAATTTTATTTTGCCCTTCAACCGGTAGGCCACCGGCATGATTGGAAGCCCCGTGAGTTGGGCGACCGCGAGAATGCCATCTTGAACTTCGTAACATGGACCGCGCGGACCGTCCGGAGTGATGGCGAGGTCATAACCGCGTTCGGCCCAGCTCGTCAGTTCGAGCAAAGCCTGTGGACCGCGCCGGCTGGTCGAGCCGCGCACCGGTTGCGCGCCGAACAGTTCCATGATGCGGGCCAGCAGCGCTCCATCTTTGCTGGCGCTGACCATCCCGGCCATTTGGCGGTCGGGATACTGGCGTTGCACGTAGCGTTCATAAAGAATGAGCGAGAGTGCGAGGCGATTGTGCCAAATGCAGAAAATGACTGGACCCTTGGCCAGGTTGCCGCTCCATTCACGGCCATCGCCGATGTTCCAACGGAGGGTCGCCGCAACGGCGCGCACGGCGGAATAAACCAGAAACGCCCCGGCGCGTTGCAGCAGATTCGCCTGGTTCGGCACAACCACTCGGGAAGATTTGCCTGGCCGGAGTGGAGTCATCGAGAGATGCGTCATGGGCGCGCCCGCAAAAATCTCAACCTTTCCTCAGGCAAGCCCGCACCAGTTCATCCAGGCTCGCCTGGGGACCCAGCATGGCTTGAGCGGCCCGGACGGCGTCGTGAGCTTCGACCTGTTTGATCCCGAGCGCCATCAACGCCAGCACGGCATCGTTCAGTTTTTGATCGGCGGGGGAAAGAGCCCGCTCGGCACTGGTTGCTTCCCATGCGCCCGCCGGACCAACCTTGTCTTTCAACTCCACCACAATGCGTTCAGCCGTCTTTTTTCCCACACCGGAAATCGACGCCAGCGCCTTCACATCGCTGTTGGCCACCGCCCCGCGAAAGGCCGTCACATTCATTCCGCTCAAAATGTTCAACGCAATCTTGGGCCCGATGCCACTCACCGTATTGATCAACATGCGAAATAAATGCCGTTCCGATTCGGTCATGAAGCCGTAAAGCACGTGCGCATCCTCGCGCACCGCCAAATGCGTGAGCAACTTCACCTCGGCCCCGGGCATCGGCAGCTTATCGAATGAGGAAAGTGGAATGAGCACATCGTAACCGACGCCATGCACATCGATCGTCACTTGTGTTGGCAACGCTTCGGTCAACTTGCCATGAAGATAGCTGATCATGTCGCGCTCTTTATCCGATAACTTGAGCCGGGTGACAAGGAGGCAGGTGGAGAGGGCAAGGGCAGAGGGCAAAGGGCAAAGAGCAAAGAGCAGAGAGCAAAGAGCAGAGGGCAAAGAGCAGAGGGCAAAGAGCAGAGGGCAGAGGACAGAGGGCACAGGGCCCTCCTTCGCTCGGAGCTATGGAGGGCAGGCAGAAGGGGCTTTGCAAGGGGGGGATGGGTTTGGCAGGGTGAGGGGGATGGGTATTACGCCTCAGCAATTTGCCGCAATGAAAGATCGTTTGACGAATCGCAAACGAACGCCATCCGCGGTGCTCGGCGCGACATCCTCGGCGCCAACGACGCGGAAACACGCACTGATTTTGGGAATCGATCCCTCGCTGCGCGCCACCGGTTACGGCGTGATTCGCACCGGAAAACCCGGGCCTTCGGCAATCCGCTTTGGCGTGATCGATTGTCCGGCCGGTTGGGAACATTCGCGGTGTCTCGTGAAAATTGCGCAAACCCTGCGCGATGTGATCCGGCAGCATCAGCCAACCGTCTGCATTGTCGAAGGTTTGTTTTACGCGCAGAATTTGCAAACCGCCCTCATCATGGGCGAAGCGCGCGGCGCGAGTCTGGTCACAGTGGCAGAGGCCGGTTTGGAAATCTTCGAAATGGCCCCCCGGCGCGTCAAACAGGCCATCGTCGGTTATGGCGCCGCTCAAAAATTGGCCGTGGCCAAAATGGTGCAACGCCTTTTGCGCCTGCCTGAACTGCCGCCGCCGGATGCGGCCGATGCCCTCGCCCTGGCCCTCGCTCACGCGCAAGAAACCAGCCGGTTCAATCTCAACCTCCCCAAAAAAATTTAGATTTGTCCTCGCCGCTCCGGTTGAAACGCCTCGAGTTTTCCACAACAAGGCGGAACAGTACGGGCCATTCCGCGTGCTCGACTCCGCTGCATGGCCATGTAACTTAGGACCATGTTTTCTCCGGTCATCCGATTCGATCGCGGGGGCGTGTTCCTTCCGGAACTCGGCCTCTGGTTCGATGCGCCTTCGCCACAGCATGGACCGGAGATTGTTTTCGTAAGCCATGCGCATTCCGACCATGCGGCGGTTCATCGCGAAATCATTGTCAGCGAACCGACGTCGCAGCTCATGCATGCGCGTTTGAGCGGCACGTGGCAGGAACATTTGCTTCCTTATGAGCGCGCCACGCTTTTTCGGAAAACGGACCGCGAATTTCGGCTGACACTTTTGCCGGCCGGGCATGTGTTTGGGAGTGCGATGGCGCTGGTTGAAACCAATGAAGGATCGTTGCTTTACACCGGCGACTTCAAATTGCGTCCTGGATTGTCGGCGGAGAAATGCCAGCCGGACTCGGCCGCGGGCACGGATCTTTTGATCATGGAAACGACCTATGGCCGCCCCGGATATCGATTTCCACCGACCGCCGAGGTGATGCAAGGGGTGATTCGGTTTTGCACCGAAGCGCTTGATAACGACGAAACACCCGTGCTCCTCGGTTATTCGCTGGGCAAAAGTCAGGAAATTCTTTGCGCACTGGGCGATGCCAGGCTGCCGATCATGTTGCATGGGCAGGTTTACAAACTCACCCGGATTTACGAGCAGTTCGGCCAATGCTTTCCGCCTTACACGAAATACGACACAGCCAATGCCCGTGGCAAAGTCTTGTTGTGCCCGCCGCATGTGGCGAATTCGGCCATGCTCCGGAATCTCGGACGCGTGCGCTCGGCCATACTGACTGGCTGGGCCGTGGATCCGAGCTGCCGGTATCGATATCAAGCCGATGCCGCCTTTCCTTTGAGCGATCACGCCGATTTCAATGATCTGGTGGAGATGGTGCAACGCGTGCGGCCGAAAAAGATTCTGACGTTGCACGGATTCGCCGCGGATTTTGCGCAAACGCTGCGCGATCTCGGCTTCGATGCTCAGGCGTTGAGCGAGGAAGATCAACTGGCGCTGCCGCTGGCCGTTCCGCCGGCGAGGAATCGAACGCGTTCAGAACCTGGCGCGTGGTTTTTCCAGAACTCCCATGATCACTCGCTGGCCGGCGGCGTGCCTCTTTTGGCGGAAACGCCCCCCGAATCGGCAAATTCATTTCATCGATTCGCCACGACCTGCGCTGCCATTGTCGGCACCAGCCGCAAGTTGGAAAAAGTCCAGCTCCTGGCCGATTATCTGGGCACGCTCGATCCAGAGGCCCTCGGCCTGGCCGCGGTCTGGTTTACCGGACATCCTTTCGCTCCCAGCCAAAACAAAGTCCTGCAGCTGGGTTGGGCCATAATCCGCGATGCGCTCTGCACGGTGGCCGCATTGAACAGCGCGGATTTCGGCCAGGTTTATTTGAAACACAGCGATCTGGGCGAAACTGCTTTTGAAATCCTGTTAAAACTGGCGCCGGAAAAATCTCACCTCACGCTCAGTCAAGTGGCGCAATTATTCCAACAGGTCCATGCCGCCACCGGTCCATTGGCCAAGTTGCCTTTGCTCGTGCGCGCTTTGAAGCAGACCACCGCGCTCGAAGGAAAATATCTCGTCAAAATCCTTACCGGCGATTTGCGCATTGGCTTGAAAGAAGGGTTGGTCGAGGAGTCCATTGCTTCCGCCTTCCAAGCGCCGCTCGATGAGGTCAAGACCGCCAATCTGCTGCTCGGGCATATTGGGGAAACTGCCCAGTTAGCCAAAAGTCGGGCGCTGCAATCGGCTTCGCTCGTTCCGTTTCGGCCCGTGAAATTCATGCTCGCCTCCCCCGAAGAAACCGCTGCCGACATTTGGAAGCGCGTCGAAACTTTCGGCGGTGGCAAGCAGATCGTCGAGAGCTCCGCGGCGCCGCAGGCCTGGATTGAAGACAAATACGATGGCATCCGCTGTCAGCTGCATAAAGTGGGCGACCGTTTGGCGTTGTATTCGCGCGATTTGAAAGAGATCACCGCCACCTTTTTCGATTTGGCCGACACCGTTCGCGCCATGCCAGGCGATTTTGTGCTCGATGGGGAGATTGTGGCAATGCGTGGCGAGGAGATTTTGCCGTTTGCCGAATTGCAACGGCGTCTCGGCCGGCGCGAAGGCGACCTCTTTCTGAGCGAAGAAATTCCCATTCAATACATCGCGTTCGATCTCCTCTGGGCCGATGGCCAAAGCCTTTTGAATGCGGAGTTGCGTTTGCGGCGCCGGCGGCTGGAAGCATTGGAAGGACGACGATTCCGCCTCGCGCAAATCACCACCGCCCGGTGCGTCGCGGATATCGACGAAGCTTTTCGCTCCGCGCGCGAGCGCGGCAACGAAGGCTTGATGATTAAAGATCCTGCGAGTGAATACACGCCGGGACGCCGTGGATTGGCCTGGCTGAAGTTAAAGCGGCCTTTTGCCACGCTCGATTGCGTGGTGGTGGGCGCGGAGTTTGGCCATGGAAAACGAAAGGATGTCCTGAGCGATTACACTTTCGCTGTGCGCGATGAAAAAAACGGCGGCTTGAAAGTGATCGGCAAAGCCTACACCGGCTTGACCGATGAAGAAATCGCGCAGCTGACGCGGCATTTCCTGTCCACGGCTCGACGCCAGCATGGCCGCTATTTTGAAGTGGCGCCGGACACGGTGCTCGAAATTGCTTTCGATTCCATTCAAGCAAGCGCGCGCCATGACAGCGGGCTGGCCTTGCGATTCCCGCGTATCGTGCGCATTCGCACCGACAAAACTCCGGCGCAGATCGACACTTTGGAAACGGCCATGGGACTGGTTCGCAAGAAACAGAATGCGCGGAGCGAAGCGGATCGCGAAGCCAGCCTGGTGAGCGGCCGCAAGTGAGCTGAAGACGGGCCGCTGCTCGCGCCAACGCTCAATTGTTTTTCGCCAGGCCTTCGATATGTCCGATGTTCTTCACCGGACGAAATATTTCCAGCACCTCCGCCAGCAACTCCGAATCGATCGGCTTTTCGACCCATTCCGCCCAACGCCGGATGTTCTCCGGATTCGCCGAGCCCGCAATAGTGGTGGTGATGTCCGGATTCGCGACTGAGAATTGCAACGCCAGTTGCGCAATATCCACCCCTTGCCTCGAACAATGTTCCGCCGCCCGCCGCGCGGCCGCTTTCACTTCCGCCGGTTCCTTCAGCCATTTCGGGAGAGGCGCATTCGTCAACAGACGTGCTGAAAAAGGACCGGCGTTCATGATTCCGATCTGGCGCGGTTTCAAATAAGGAATGAGTTCATCCGCCAACCGTGTGTTCTGCAGCGTGTATTGATTGTAGGAAAGGATCACGTCCAAATCGGTCTGATCGAGCACGAACTTGAACAGCTTCATCGGATAACCGGAAATTCCGATGAAACGCACCTTGCCCTGATCGCGGACTTTTCGCAGCGCCGGCAAGGTTTCATCCACGATCTGCTGCATCTCAACAAATTCGATGTCGTGACAGAGGCAGATATCGAGATAATCGACGCCGAGACGGTGCAGGCTGACATCCACGCTTTCGATGACGCGCCGCGCCGAGAAATCGAAATGGTGCAGATCGTACCGGCCGAGCTTGGTGCCGATGAGAAAACGTTCACGGGGGATTTCGCGCAAGGCGAAGCCGAGCAAAACCTCGGAAGTGCCGCGACCGTAAAAGGGCGAGGTATCGATGAAGTTCAGCCCGCAATCGAGAGCGACATGGACCGATCGGATGGCCTCTTCGAGGCTGACGGAGCGAAATTCCTGGCCGAGGGAGGAGGCGCCAAAGCTAAGGACGGGCAAATGCAGGCCCGTTTTTCCAAGCACGCGTTGTTGCATGCGCCCGAGTTAAGCCACGCCAGCAAGGAGCGTCGAGCTTGGAATCGGGATTTGACATGCGCTGCGTGATCTCAAAGCGCAACTTAACATCGGGATGCGAGAGTTTGTTTCCATTTATTTCTCGGAAAGGTCCAAACGTCGGCTGTTCTCGGCGAGTTGAACGATCAACCGATCGTAACGCCATTGGCCGGCCGTTCTATTCGCGACCACATAAATGGTCGCCTTGCCTTTTGGGCCTTTGATTGGAATAGCAAAATCAGCGTTGCCAGATGAGCCGCTAAAATTGATGTGGCCGCTGAAGAACCACCCCTCATGGATCGGACTTCCAATCGCCTCGATCACCAAAGGCGATTCCTTCACCCGCGCCACAGCGCCGGCGTAAGCGTCTGTCGAGCGTAGAAACGATAGGAGTGAAAACAGAAACACGCCGAGGACCAGCAGAGCGGCAAGCGCGAGAACCGGAACAAACCATTTCCAGTTGCGAGACCACCAATCTTGTTTCGGCCTAACTCCCGTCAATGGAGGTGGTGTTGGCATGTGCCTCGAGCAGATGAGCAAACTCTTTACATCATCATCCGTTTTTCCCGCAACAGTGGCAAGATTACCAAAGCCTCCACCAATTCCAAGAATTTCGGAGAAGCGTTTCGCGGTCGGTCAGCTCGAATGTTTCCTGGCGACTTTGCGGGCGAAACTGTCCACGCGAATCACGGCGCGTTTGTGCACGCCGCGCGCGATGATTTCCTGCTCGTCGCGGGCTTCAATTTGAAAGGTGACTTGGGCGCCTTCCACCTGGATGACGCGTGCGATACAGACGACCTTTTGGCCGACCGGTGTGGGGGCGAGATGGCGCAGTTCGATTTCTGTTCCGACCGTGCGCTCGCCCGCATCCAAGAACGGTTGCAGAGCTTCGCGAGCGGTGCGTTCGAGCAATCCCACGAGGTTGGGTGTGCTCAACACGGCTGGCATGCCTCCGCTGGCAAAGTCGATGGCGTGTTTCGATTCGACCATGATTTCGAGCTCCCCGGTGGTTCCAATTTTAGGGCGGCCAATCATGGGTCACGTTAGGAAACAAGGGTTGTTGGTCGATGGCTCAACGATCGAAAGGCTCGGAGAGAACTCGATCCAAAGAGGACTTGGTTTGCCGCGCGGCTTCGAGCGAATCCGGCCAGGCCAGCGCTTCGGCGGATAAATAGCCTGAAAATCCAATCTCGCGCAGCACCTTCACGATCGGTCGCGTCTCCGTGTGGCCCCATCCCATTGCGCGCCGATTGCTATCAACCCAATGCACATGGCCGAGTTGAGCTCCCGCCGCTTGCAAACTGCCGGCAATGGAATTCTCTTCGATGTTCATGTGAAAAAGATCGCAAAGCAGTCTCACATTCTGCGTGCGCACCGATCGGATCAATTCGAGGCCATCCGCGACCGTGTTAATCAGATTGGTCTCGTAGCGGTTGAGCGGTTCAAAGAGCAAGGGGACGCCGTGTTGATGCGCGCGCGGACCGAGTTGTTCGAGGGCTTCGCGCAACCAATCCAAGGCCTGCGAACGCGTCACGGATGGTTCACCCCAGCGTCCTTGCATCGATCCAATGATGGCCGGCGCTCCGAAACTGCCTGCCAGGTCGATGATCGCATTGATAAAATCCACGGCGCGGCGTCGCACCGCCGGGTCGGGATCGGTCAATCGCAATTGCTGTTTCAGCCATCCGGCGCCCGTGCCCATGGCGGCCAGTTCGAGGTGAAACCGTTTCAATAAATCTCTTAGCGCGCGTGCATCGATGGCCTCGGCGGCGGGAGCGAAGATTTCAATGCCATCGAAACCGAGGCTGGCCGCAGCGGCGCAGCCTGCTTCGAGATCGTCCCAGAAAATGAAGGGACCGCCTCTGGCTTCGGGCACCAGCGAAATGGTCACACTCGAACGCATGAGCTCAGACGGAAACAAGGATCATGTTGCCGTAAGGGGTGGTATCGCCGGTGCGAATGAGGCCGATCGCGTGCGGCACTCTCTTTTTGAAATCGAGATGCGGCTCGAACTTGAGCTCGACCCCTTCGCAAGCTTTGACAAACGCATTGCGCGTGCGCCGGTCGTTGTGATCGAGGAATTCCTTGGCCATGAAAATCGTGCCGCATTTCCAATGGGCCAGGATCGGCTCCAGAACTTCCAACACGGTAGGAATGCCTTTGACGAGCGAGAGATCGACCGTTTCGATCTGCGGCCAGAATGGAAAGGCCGCATCAGCAATCACCAGCATGTTTGTGTGTCGCACACGGCTGACCAGCGAGAGCACGTGCGGATTAATCAGGCCTTGAATCAGCATAGCTTTCGGCGAGGCTGCTCAGTTCGAGGCGGGCTGTCAAGAAGGCGGAGAAGCCGGAGAAAAGCCCGAAGGGCGAATCAGTGAATTCGCGACTGGCCGCTAGGCCAGTGCACTGACCTTGGCCGCGGCCGCGTTGCGGGGCGGCCGCAGGCCGTT
>JBFMDG010000119.1:0-13150 GCA_040754135.1 Verrucomicrobiota bacterium | reverse complement strand
CGTTGCCACAATTTTTTCCAGGGGCAAAACCAAACCCGTTTGGCTCGTCACATGATCGAGCATGACCAGGCGCGTTTTTTCCGTAACGACATTGAGAATGGCATCGATCGCCAAATCGGGTGAAGCGATCGGAAATGGAATCGAAGCCACCCGCACTGTCGCCCCGGTCCGGCCGGTCACGAAATTGAGGGCGTTGCGGCAGGCGTTGTATTCATGGTTTGTCACCACCAATTCATCTCCAGGCTGGAAATCCAGAGATCGCAAAACGGTGTTGATGCCGCTGGTCGCATTGGGCACGGCCACAAGATCGGCAGGTTGCGCGCCGACAAACGCGGCCAGGGCGGCACGCGCCGCGTCCATCTCCGATTCGAGCTGGCTCACGAAAAATGGAATGGGCTGCCGTTCGAGCCGCTCGCGCATCCGCGACTGAAATTCCAGAACCGGCCGTGGACAACTCCCAAAAGAGCCGTGATTCAAAAATATCAATTTGGGATCCAGCAGCCAGAAGGAGGAAGGATCCTCGCTCGGAAAATGGGCTTCACTCATGTCAAGGCGCTCGCTCATCCATGCTCACGTTCGTTGGCATCGGCGCGGAGTATTTGTTCCGCGACGCTCCTCAGCAATGGCAAATTTCTTCCGCACACCAAGTCGCCGGGCAACGACAGTTGCATCCTCGTCAAGAAGCCCACCTAAACCTGGTCTGAGTTTGCCATGCCCGGTGCGCGGGTGCTGGCTCACGGCATTTTGTGCAACATCCCCGATTTTACCTCCCAACGAATCGAGTGCGCGGCCAATTCGCGCGGCCAATTTTCTTCAGTGGCCGTCATGAAAACCTGGCTTCGTCCCTGGTGCACCTGTTCCAGTAGCGGAAGAAATGCGCTCCGCCGATGGAGATCCAGCTCACCCATGATGTCATCGATGAGCAGGATGGGTGGAGTGCCATGCAGTTGATTGAGGTATTCCGCCTGCGCCATCTTGAGCGCGATGGCGATCGACCGCTTCTGCCCTTCACTGCCAAATTGAGCCGCCGCCCGATCGTTCAATAGCAGTTGCAGTTCGTCGCGGTGGGGGCCGATGACAGTGGATCGGAGTGTCTGCTCGCGCCCGCGGGATTGAGCCAGCTCGACGGCAAAATCGCTATGGACGGCCGGTTGGTAGATCAACCGTAAAGTTTCTTTCTGTCCGGCAATTCGCTCATAAGCGTGCTGAACAATAGGGGCGATTTTCGGCAGCAGGTCATGCCGGAACTCGATGAGTTGATTCCCGTTCGAAATCAATTCGGCGGTGAAACCTTCGAGCGCAGCCGGATCGCGCGGGATTTTCTTCAACAGGGCATTCCTGGAACGCAGCGCCTGCGTGTAGCGTTGCAACAAAGGGAGGTAAGTGCGGTGCGTTTGCGAGAGCAATAGATCGATGAAACGTCGCCGGCGCGCCGCCGGGCCTTTCACCAACTGGAGATCTTCCGTGCAAAAGACCACCGCGCGGCAGACGCCCAGATAATCGGAGAAACGCCGGACCGGCTGCTGGTTCAAGCTCAGTTTCCGTTCCGCGGCCGACCAATACATTTTGATCTCGTGCTCACCCTGGCTGATTACTTTGGCGCCGACGAAATAGCCTCGCTGGCCATGCCGGACCAATTGCGCGCTGCCCACACCACGGAAGGATCGCAAGGTGGCGAGCAGATAAATGGCCTCGAGCAAATTGGTTTTTCCCTGGGCGTTGTTTCCCAACAGCAAATGGAATCCCGGCGTGAAAGCCACATCCAGCCGAGCGTAATTCCGGAAATCGCGAAGACGTAATTGAGCCAGATGCACTCCGGCAAATAAACGGGCCGCGACCGTTCGTTGCCAAGCGGAAAATTGTTTCGAGACGCCGGCGCGCGCGGAAACTCAAGAAACGGAATGGGCACGATGCTCGACCAAAGGCCGGACGTGCCGCTTCACCATGCCGAGAAGTTCCGCGGCGGTGAAAGGTTTTTCGAGGAAGTTGATGCCGGGATGCAATTCCATTCTCTCGACGTAAGCCGCGGGAAGGCCGCTGAGAAAAACGATTTTCGCGCCGGGAACTTCCGCGCACAGCATCTGGGCCAGTTCAAATCCGTCGTCCCGCGTGCGCAATTGCAAATCGAGAAACACCAGATCGAATGCGCCCGCCTGCTCGCGCCAGATCGCCAGCGCCTCCTCGGCGGAAGTCGCTCCGACCGCTTCATATCCCCCCTCGCCAAAAATCTGACAAAGCAATTCCACGATCATCGGTTCGTTGTCCACGATGAGCAATCGGCCTGTGGGAACATGCGGCTCGGAAGAGGAGTCGGTGAGCTTCTCAGGATTCATCGGAAAGCAGCCACCTTGTATCAGTTCTCTGCCGAATCGTCTGTAGGGGCATTCCCTGATTTTCCCTTCCGGCAGTTCCCCGACATTTTTGTCATCACCAGGGCGGCGGCGCCGGCACGCACTGCAGGATTTGAGTAGATTTTATTCCGAATCCGCCCTAACAATCGAGCATTGTGAATGGCAGTCCTCCATTGGTGTTTGTCGTGGATGACCAACCACTCATCGGGAAGTATCTGGAAACCCTCCTCGAAGAGCAAGGTCTCCGCACCCGGGTGTTTCAATCCGCTTCCGACGCCCTGAAAGCCTTCTCGCTCGCCGAGGAAAAGCCGGAGCTGTTGATTACCGACTATCACATGGGCGACGACCTAAACGGCCTGGAATTGATTGAAGCATTCAAGCGCACCTCGCCCGCGATCAAATCTTTTCTTTACAGCGGCACCGCCACCGAAGAATTCATTCAATCGTTTGGAGTGCAGCCCGATGTTTTCCGGGAGAAACCCGCTTCACCAGAAGCTTTGCGCGAAGTCATCCAAAAACTCGTGCGCACTCCGCCCGTTTCGTAAACCCGCACCGACTGCGCTGACAAAAAATCGTGGCGACACCGCTTTTGACCGATGCGCCGCGCGATGGATGAAGCACGCGCGCCGAGCCGTGGCCAAAGCGCCGTCGGCACTGCGTTTTGTCGGCGCACTCCAAGCTGGCCCGTATCGAAGCGTCTGAAGCAACTCTCCTCGCGCATGGACTGCGCTGGCAAAACATAAAACATAGCAAGACACCGGTTTGTCCGAAGAGCGCTCGTTTGCCCGAATGGGAGGATCAGCGGCGTTGACGTGCGCTGAGCCGCTGTTTGGCGAGAAATGAAGTGGCCAGGCGTTTTGATTCGAGGAATTCGTCCTGCGGCATCAGCTCGCGCAGCATGCGCAGCGCGCGTTGGGCATCGGGATCGCCAACGATGCCGGCGCAATGGAACCATTTGCCTGCTTCCATCAGATTTTGGGGAACGCCCCGGCCTTTGAAATAGAGCATGCCGAGATTGTATTGAGCGGGGGTGATGTTTTGTTCGGCGGCTTCGAGGTAAAGACGTATTGCTTCCGCAATGTTTTGTTCGACTCCCTCGCCATTGGCGTATTTGCGGGCGAGGAGATATTTCGCGGGCGCATCGCCCTGGTTTGCGGCGCGTTGGTACCACCGGACTGCTTCGGCGGAATTCTGCGGCACTCCCGTGCCGGTGTCGTGAAGAATGCCGAGATTACATTGGGCGATGGCCAGGCCATGTTCCGCCGCGCGCGTATACCAGCGCAAGGCCGCGCTCAGATCGCGCGTCACGCCTTCGCCGGTTTCGTAAGCGGCGCCAAGATCATTCTCCGCCGCGGCTTCGCCGGCTTCAGCTCTGGTTTGCAGCTGTTTCAACTCTGTTTCCGTCACAAGCAGGATAATCGGCTAAAAATCAATCGGCCTGAGAAGGACGGCGTGATTTCTTCAGGACGCGATGCACTTCCATAAGGAGTTGTTCGAGCGGGAGCGTTTTGCTGATGTAACCGGCCGCTCCTTTATGCAACGCCTCCTGCAGCAACTCCTCGTCAAATCCGATCCCGGTAATCAAGATGACGGGAATCTCGGGGTATTCCGCGCGAAAAGTATCCAGCAGTTCCAGGCTCTCCGTGTCCGGAAGCACAATATCGAGAATGATCAGATCAAACGTGAACTCGAGGGAAAACCTTAACGCATCCCGCGCGTTCGCCGCTGTCCTCACCTCGTAACCATGCTTTTTGAAAAACGAGTTGAGCAAATCGGTGATCGGTTTTTCATCGTCAACGACCAGGATGTGCTGCTTCACGGCCGGTTGCATAAGGTTTGTCGGAGGCAATTGCAAGTTCAGCGTTCAATCCGCGGTCTCGGTGCAGCCGGCTCAGATCAGAGGGCACCGTTAAAACTCAAGCATGAGGGGCGGGAGGCATTCGACTCGCCTTCCATGACCCAGGCCTCATTGAAATGCGCATGCTTGATCGATTTCGTGGCAAATTTCCCTTCGCGATCGGCGGTCAGCCCACGGCTGCTGATGTGAAAGCTATAGCTGGCGTGCAGTGTTCCATCTTTCGCCTGCATCAGGCTCGGATAATGATAAGAACCCGCGCCGTCCCCGGGCGAATCCTGTTCGAGATAGCGCTTCCATTTCCAGGTCCGGCCTTCGTCATCCGAAATCTGCACGAGCAAACGGTATCGTCCGCGCTCGGTGTCGTTGCTAATGAGAACCCAGTGGCCATTCCGCAACCCGATGATCTCCGCGCCAGAACCCGGATTGGGAAATTCGCTGTCGGTGACCGGCGACCAGGTTTCGCCGCGATCGCGCGATTCACTTTGCAAGAGGCGCTTGGGCGGCGGCCCATTATCGCGCATCAAAGTGTAAAACGATCCGTCGCGGCGTTTCACAATGCTCGGCTGGATATTTCCAGCGCCGCAAAGCGGAGTGCTCGTGCGCCAGGTCTGCCCCCAATCATCGGTGATCGCCATCAGCGAAAAGGAGAACCCGTCCGAATAGAGCGGAACGATCAGCCGTTGACCATCGAGAACGAAAGGATGCGCCCGTGTCATCCAGCCGAGACGGCGCGTTAACTTGTCACCGGCTTGCTTTCGAATGTCTTCGAGGAATGTGGCGGCGCGCGTTTTCATTTCTTCCGGCCAGGAATAGGCGCGCAGATCCTGAGCTGCTTTCTCCACATATTCATTCACGGCTTTGGCAAAGGACTCGCCTGGGGTCACGTGCAGCACGTCGCTGATTTCCCATTGGGGCGGGCCATCGGCGGAATACTTCGAAGAGATCCGGTATTTCATAAGGGCGGTATGCCATTCGTTGGCCAGAATGGTTGGCCACATCAGCCAGAGCCGTCCACGCGGATCGATGAACATGGCGCAATTGGTGTCGGGATAATCGGGCGTGTCCGCCATAGTGAAGCGGGGGCTCCATTGGTTTTTGCCACGGCGTTTCCGAGCTCCTTCGATCTTCACATCATCGGCTTTGCGCTCACCCGATCCATGAAACCAGCAGACAATCAAATCGCCATTGGGCGCTTCGACAATGCATGAAGCATGATTATGCCAATGTTCGAGAGGAAAGATCAGTTCCGATTTCAGAAATGGTTTTTCCGCCGCGCGCAGCGGCGAAGTGAATGGGCCGATGAAAATGGTCCAAAGCGAAAGGATAAAACAAAGGAATGGCAACCGTTGCCGCCAGGACTGGCGGACCGACGAACCGCGCTGGCGAGCATGGGGATGGGTAATCATGCCTCGATCGATACCATAACCACGCACGCGTTGCCAATCTCGTCCGCACAAAGGTTCCCATTTTAACTCCCGCAGCCGTAAAGGTCGCTTCGCCCCGCAGCAAATGATCGACCTCAAATTAATGCTACTTTGCAACCCAGCGCAGCCAAATCCCATTTAACCATGTAACTCTTTTAACCATTTAACCATGTAACTTTTTTAACCATGTAACTCTTCAACTCCTCTTTGAGGAATTCCCACTCGACAAACGGCATCAGCTGTTGCGACATCTTGCGCATGACTCCGTTTTGCCTTTTGCGCTTGTTGCTCCTCGGAATCATATCTCTGCCGTTGCTGGGCCATGCCGGACAAGCGCTTGAACCGATTCCAGATCGGTTGGTGGTTTTGACCTTCGATGATTCCGTTGCTTCCCATCATTCCGTGGTGCGTCCGATTTTGAAACGATTCGGTTTTGGCGCGACCTTTTTTATCACGGAGGGATTCTCGTTCCGCACGAACAAACTCGATTACATGACGTGGGAGCAGATTGCCGATTTGCATCGCGACGGTTTTGAAATTGGCAATCACACTCGCGATCACCTGGGCATTTCGCCCGATACGTTGGGTCGTTTGCGGGAGCAGATCGAAGCGATCAATCAACGCTGCGCCGATCATGGCATTCCGAGGACCATCACATTTGCGTATCCTGGCAATCGCATTGAGCCGGGCGCGATTCCCATTTTGCAACAGTTAGGGATTCGCTTTGCGCGGCGCGGCGGGGCGCCCGAGCATCCGTATGAGTGGGGTCGGGGCTTTGCCTACGAACCCGGACGGGATCATCCGCTCCTCATTCCGTCGGCGGGAGATGCGCGGCCGGATTGGACGTTGGAGGATTTTAAGCGCGCGGCCGAGCAAGCCCGCGAAGGCCGGATCGCAGTGCTGCAATTTCATGGCGTGCCGGATCGGGAGCATCCCTGGGTGCACACCGAGCCGGAACGATTCGAGCAATTCATGCGTTATCTGCACGACCAGAAATTTACTGTGATCGCGATGCGCGACTTGAGCCGTTACGTTGATGCCGGGCGAGCTCGCGGCGATCCGCTCGCGGTGATCGAGGAGCGCCAACGCCAGCGCAAAGAAGTTTTGGTGGAAGGGCAGGTTCTTGACGCGGCCACGGGGCGGACTTTGCCGGCGCGGCTTTACATTCGGAGCGCGGATGGCGCGTGGCATTTTGCCAAAGCCGCCTTTCATCCTGGATCTTCAGTGAAGTACGAACGCCGCAACAGCGCCAACACGAATGCTGTCGAGTTTCACACCACCCTATCGGCGCATCCGTTCCGCATCGAGCTGCGGCCGGGGCGCTATGAATTGCGGGTGGAACACGGCAAGGAATATTTTCCCGAACTCCGTGAAATCGAAGTCGTGCCAGGAATGGCCAAGCTCGAAATCAAACTTCGGCGCTGGGTCAACATGGCGGAGCTCGGCTGGTTTTCAGGCGACGCTCACAATCATCGGCAACCGGCCGATCTTCCCAATGTCATGCTCGCGGAAGATTTGAATGTGGCCCTGCCGATGGTCGATTGGACGACGGTATCGACGGTCTCGCCCGCGGCCAGTGCGCAAAGTTTTCGCGGGAAATTCAGCGACGCACCGGTCGCGGTGGACGCCACGCACGTCTGGTATGCGCGCAACACCGAGTATGAAATTTTTCGGGTCGGGTCGAGCAATCACACGCTGGGCGCATTTTTGATATTGAATCATCGTTCGCGTTTCGATGTGCCGGTGTTTCCATTGAGCAGAGTGGCGGAGCAAGCCCGGCGCGAAGGCGCGTTGATCGACCTGGAGAAACACAACTGGCCCTGGTCGATGGCGTTGGTTCCTTTGTTGAACGTGGATTTATTCGAGTTGGCGAACAATCATCATTGGCAGACGGAATTTGCTATTCGCAATTGGGCGATTCCGGCGCCGGCCTGGATGAAGTTGAGCGGCAGCGGAACGGATTCCGAACGCGATTGGACCCTCTATGGATTTCAAGCCTATTACGCACTGCTCAATTGCGGCTTCAAACTGCGCCCCAGCGCCGGCACAGCCAATGGCGTGCATCCTGTGCCGCTCGGCTTTAGCCGGGTTTATGTCCGCCTCGATGAGCCGTTCAGTTACGACGCCTGGATGCGCGGTTTGGCAGCGGGCCGCACTTTCGTAACCACCGGACCGATGCTCTTTGGAACCGTCAATCAAAGGCACGCCGGTGTTCAGTTCAAGGCTGCGGAAATGAGCGGCGGCTTGAGCGCGCATTGCACCCTTTGGAGCGAACAACCGCTGGAATCGATCGAGATGATTGTCAACGGCGAGGTCGCAAAAGTCTTCCCCCCGGAAAACCGGCGACACACCACAGGGCGTTATGAAACCGAAGTCACCGCCACATTGCAACCGGCGCGGAGCGGTTGGCTGGCTTTTCGTTGCTTTGAACGTCGCGAACGCGGCCGGTTTCGTTTTGCGCATTCTGCTCCGTGGCATTTCGAGGTGCCCGGAAAACCGCTCAGCCCGACGCGCGCTCAGGCCGAGTGGCTGGTCGCGAGTGTCCGCGCGGAGATCGAGCGCAGCCGCCGGGTTGCACCTCCGGAATTGATCGCTGACTACGAAAAAGCACTCGCCGTTTATCGAGATTTGCTGGATCGCGCAGAGTAATCCTCTTTCCTCTGGGGCCAGCACCGAATCATGGCTTCATCCGCCGCGATAAACACATTTCGAATTGCAGGTTTCGGCCACGACGACTTCCGTGAGAAGCGGCAGGCGCGGTTTTAGATTTTGCCAAATCCAAAGGGCGATGTTTTCGCTGGTGGGATTTTCCAGGCCGGGAATTTCGTTAAGGTAACGATGATCGAGTTGCTCCCAGAGCGGCTTAAACGCCTCGCTGATATCGGCGTAATCCATCACCCAGCCGAGGTGCGGATCGCAGGCGCCGCGCAGGACAATTTCGGCTTTGAAACTGTGGCCATGGAGACGCCGGCATTTGTGCGACGCGGGCAAGTGCGGCAGCAGATGCGCGGCCTCAAATTGGAACGTTTTGCGAAGTTCAATTTCGGAATTCATAAAGCTCAGAGTGGTTTCAATCAAAGTTCCCAATCCGTCCAGGTGATCAGATCACCCAGGCTTGGACGCCCATCGTGACGCCAGGTGAATGGCGGATTTTGCATTTGCCCGAGCGGACAAACGCGGGTGACGCCCCAGCGCGCGAGCGCATTGGCGAGTTCTGCGGCGCGATGTTCAGGTGCGGCAATGCCGACGGTTGAAACCTGGTCTCGAACTGCATCGGCGCCTTGCAGGGCCTGCTTCAGATCCGCCACCGCTTTCACATAAATGAAACGGTTCAAGCAGGAGAGTTGAAATTGCGGATCGGCTTCGTAGATCACCGTCCACGCTGTCGAGCCGCGGCTCGCCCACATTTTGGTTTCGCTCGAATGGGCCGCGCGCACTTCGTAAAAGGCACGGCGCGACGCGATATTGGCGGAGGTTTCGAGGCTCACCGATCCGCGCGGTTGAATCAGTTCGAGACGGGCCAACTCGCCGGCCAAAGCGGCCGCGAATTGTTCAGGCGAAAGTTTCCCGCCCGTTTCCACATAGAGCAAATGCGGCGAGAGACAGCCTAATTGATCCCAGGCGATGACATCGGCCGCCGCGCGGCTGACGCACTTTTGCGGCTGCATGCCCGAGAGCGCTTCATGACAAACGTAACCGAAGCTGACGCGATGACCATGGCCGATGAAACGCACGTGCGGCGGTAAACGTTTTTGAATTGCCATCAACGATTCGTTGGATCCGGTCGCGGTGAGGCCATTGGCTTCGGCAAACAGCGCCGCTTCGAGTGGCTCCGTGCCGCCCTTCCATTCCGCCACTTCCAGGCAGGATGCGAGTTTCGGATCCGCTTCGTAGAGCGAATGAGCAAACAGCCGCGGAATAAAGGCCGTGCCGGAAGCGCATTTCACAAATTGCGCGGAACGCACCAGCAGCCCAAGCAGCATGCTGGTCAATGCCGGATTGGGCAGGCAGCCTCCGGTGATGTGCACCAGCAATTCCGGTCCGCGCGCCATCGATGCCCGGTCGCTGCGCTGTTCATCGTCGTTAGACTGGAGCCCTTCCATGCGCTGCAAATGGCCGAGATCCTGCAAAATCAAGCGATGCAGGTTGTCGGAAGTGATTTGCGCAAAAAACCGATCGAGGCCTTCGCGTAATGTTTCGCGCGAGAAACCGCTCTTGCCCGGCCCATGTTCAAACACCATTTCGCGAAAGGGGTATCCTGGTCGGAGCCATTGCTGCGCCACGTCAACAATCACTCCGATAATCCCCGCGGTCGTCCGGGACTCGAGATACCGTTCGCGATTTCTTTTCAAAGTCTGACACGCTTCCGTGATGATGGCTTCGGTCAACTCGGCCTGGGGCGGCAGATCCGCGAGAAAATAGTTGGGCAAATTCATTCGGCGTGGGGGTTGCGAACGGCAGTTGGGCTTGTGACTGGCCCGCCCGGCAAGGTGTGCGATCGCTCCGCTTCGATGTGCTGTTCCCGTTTGCGGATCGCTTTCAAGCAAAGCAGCCCGAGCATTGACAACAGGATAAACGCCGCGAGCAAACGATAGAGCCCAAAGTAACCCTCGGGCGTCTTGCCAGCCTCACCCAGACGCTGCACCCAATCGCCAACGATCCAGTGCGACACATTGCCAATTAAACCACCAACGGTGATGAAAAGGCCGAATACGCGCCCTCGCACCGCATCCGGAACGGCTTCCATGAGCGCCGCTTCCACCATCGGATAACTGGCCATAAAAAAGAATCCGTAAATGGCAAACGCCGGAATCAGCCCGGATCGCGGCACATGAGGGAATAGCGCAACGAGCAGCGATGCCATGATCAAGACGAAGGTCGTCCAACGGATTCGGCCGCGGTCGCTCAAGTGTCCGAACAACGGATTGCTGATCGTGGCCGCGAGAAAGATACTGCTCAACGTCAGCCCGGTTTGGTCCGGCTTGAATCCATGCGCTTGTTGCAAAAAGAGCGAGCCCAGGCTGCCCATGCTGCTGCCGGCGAAATCGCGCAGACTCATGGCCAAACTCATGCCAATAAACAACGCCCATAACACGGGCGTCGGAAACATCGCCGCCGGATGCCGCAAGGTGGAGGCAGGAGACTCACCTTTTGGCTTTTCTTCTCCGAGCCAGATGAACAGCGCGGCGCCCAGCAAGCCGAGCAGTCCCAGTTCCAGCACCGGCGCGCGCCAGCTCCCCGCTTCAGCAGCGCGCCACCCGGCATAAAGTGGGCCGATGAAAAATCCGACGCTCGCGCCCATGCCGATGTAACCGAGAGCGCGCCCGGTGTTGGTTGGAAATAATCCGGCAATCAACGAAGTGGCGGCCGGATGAAAAAAGCTTCCGCCAAATCCCGCCAGGGCCACGCCGAACAACGCGAAGCCGTAATTCGGAGCAAGGGCCAGCGCGATGAAACCGACCGCATTGATCAGCAGCCCCACACCCAAAAGCCGTTTGCGACTGAACCGGTCGGCAAGAATGCCCATCGGATAGCTCGGAATGAAATAAGCCGCCATCATCACCGTCACGAGCAGGGTCGCTTCGCCCACACTGGCCAGTCGAAAATCTTCGCGAATCAAAAAATACAACGGAAGCAACGCCACCTGATAAACATGAGTAAAGCCGTGCAACATTCCCACCAGCCATAAGGTTCGCGTCTTGTGACTTTGCACGGCGCCTTCCATATCAAGCAGCCATGAGCGAACAGCCGCGCGGTTCGGAAAATCCGGCCCGGCCAATCAATTCAAATCTGGCGCCGCGCCGAATGCCGAGATCCTGCGTTTGAATGGCCAGAACCGAAAAAACGTTGGCCAGATCGAAGACGCGGATCAATCCCGGTTCACCTTCGCCTGCCACCTGTCCGGTTTCGGGTGAAATCAATTGCACGCGTGCCCAGGGCGGAAACTGAAAAGCGCGCGCTCCTTCAATCCGTTCCGAAGTTTGCGGGAGCGTCACGCGGAGGGATCGATCATAAGCCTGCGAGCTGAGTTCGCTCATGCCGTACTCTGAAATGATGTGGGTTGGGTTGATGCCGAGCTGTTGCGCGATCGCGTCATGCAGTTCGGCGCGCGGCAGAACGCGTGATCGCCCTTTGTATCCGCCGGTTTCCAAAACACGCGAGTCCCGCGGAAGCTCGACCTTCAATCCACGCTCCCGCATGGCATCGAGTAAATGCACATAACTGAAGGCAGTGCCCAGCAGCACCAGCGGTTCGGCTTTTTCCATGGCCTCGCGAAAGGTGCCAAACGCCATAGGCAAATTGATACGCCAGCCCTCCGGCTCAACCTCTCCAGCAAAGAGGGAATCGCATGTGCCAAACTCGCGCCGCACCACATCGAACATGTGCACCAGCGACGAATGCGGCGCGGAAGCGGGCGGAGGCGTCAGGCTGAGAAAACGCCAGCGACTTGAACTGGACGCGCGCGGTCGCGTGAGCAAATGCAAGCGAAACCACGGCAGGAGCGAAGCTTCGTACATCTGCAGCGACTCGCCATTATGATAATGGCTGCTGGGCTGGTGCGCGGTTGTTCCACTCGAATGAAAAACAAATGTTCGCTCCGATGGAGGCAAGCTGGTGACCGCATGCTCCTTGAACGCGCTCGTGGGCAGCGCCGGAATTTGCGCCCAATGCCCTACTTGATTTGGCTGATGGCCGCGCGCGACGCAGAACCGCTGATAAGGCATCACCGCGTCAAACTGAAGTTGGAACAGGCAAAGCGCCAGTTCATTGAAGCGTTCCTCGGCCATCATCGCGGGATCCGCATCCAAGGATTCGGGTGGCATGGATGTGTGGATGAACTCGCGCAGGTGAGACGCGAAAGTCGAAAGTGAATGGATCGGCGTCATGCGGTTTTCATTGCTTTGTTCAAGCCGGCTGGTTTTCCGCCACAGCCGGACGAGATATCTAACCGCGAACCGAGCCGCACGCAAGCGGGCGTTTTGCAGGTGCATTCTGCTTTCTTTTCCCGGCGAATTCCTTTTCGATTCTTCTCCCATGGGCATAGACCGTCGGACATTTTTGGCGGGCGGCGCGGCGCTTCTGACAGGCGCCGCAGTTTCAGCCGGGTGTGCCGGATTGCGTCGCACGCGCAGTGAGAACATCATCATGACCGTCGGCGGCGCGATAGCTCCGCGCAAACTTGGCAAGGCTTTGACTCACGAGCATGTGCTCGTCGATTTCATTGGAGCGGAGCAGGTGAATCGGAGTCGTTATCAGAGCGATGAGGTTTTTGCCGTGGCCCTGCCGCATTTGCGCCGCGTGCGGGAGTTGGGTTGCGAGAGCCTCTTTGAATGCACGCCCGCTTACATTGGACGCGATCCGGTTTTGTTGCGACGTCTCTCCGAAGCGACAGGCCTCAACCTCATCACCAACATCGGCTATTACGGCGCCGGACAGAACAAGTATTTGCCGGCGCATGCCCGATCGGAAACGGCCGACGCGCTCGCCGCCCGCTGGATTCGCGAATGGCACGAGGG
>JBFMDG010000118.1:0-13183 GCA_040754135.1 Verrucomicrobiota bacterium | reverse complement strand
GGATACGATCATCAAGGGCGGCGAATTTCCAAGTTGGTCGAGGTTTGGACGAATTCGGCCTGGGTGGTCACCTCGAACCTGAAGTTCATCTATGACCGCTGGAATCTGCTGGCCGAGCTGAATGCCACCAACAACAACGTGATTAATTCGTTTATGTGGGGGTTGGATTTGAGTGGAAGCGAGCACGGGGCCGGAGGCGTGGGTGGTCTGCTCGCATTCAAACCATCAGGAGGTGCAGCGCACTTTGTTCCGTATGATGGGAGTGGAAATGTGATGGGGCTGGTGGACGGAAGTATTGGAAGCTCGTCGGCACAATATGAATATTCTCCATTCGGAGAAACTCTTCGGATGAACGGGGTGCAGGGCAGCGCGAACGCGCTCGGATTTTCGAGTAAATACACGGATCGAGAAACAGACCTGCTTTATTATGGATATCGGCTTTATTGTTCGGCAACGGGGAGATGGGTAAACCGCGATCCGATTGCCGAACATGGTGGGTTAAACATTTACTTGTTTGTCCAAAATAATGCAAGTTCCCACGTTGACCTAAGTGGCAAGGACTTTATCGCAGTCAGTGGCCGACGAGTGAAGGGTGCGGTCATTTTTGACCATTATGCCATTGAGTGGTGGATGACATGCGATCCAGCACCAGAAAAGGAGCAAAAAGTCAAAAAGTGGCAAAAGAAAGGTCGGAAGGTCGGCAGCGTGGAGTTGATAGGTGACCCCGAATGGAAGGTGAGGAGGGTGGGAGGGGCAATCGACGATGTGTGGGTATCATTAATAAAGTTTCACACTGCGAAAGGTGAAAAGTTCGTTTCTGTATACACAGGTTCTCCCCAACAAGTGAAAAGCAAATTCCGTGAGATTGCCCAACTTGCTACAAGATATGAGTTTGGCGAAATTGAACCCGAAGTTTTAGGTTTCAAGCATTGGCCAAACTCGAAATATGGATTCCCACCTCCTCACGGTCCCTTTAACAACAGTAACACCTTCGTTCGCGAAATTCTGAAACGCGTGTCAGTCACGATGAAGGAGTTGCAAGGCAATTACGTTGGGAATAAATCACCTGTGGAAGTGCCAGATGTTTACAATGGAAATCCCTACAAGCCGAAGCCTTGATGAAAACTATCCTAATAGCGATTGTCCTAGTCGTGCTAGTCATTTGTCCGGCTTGCGAAGACAGTAACACGAGATACCTCGCGGGATCATGGATTAGTGACAGACGTCGCACTGAAATGGGCGACATGAGGTTACTGTTCGAATTTAGGAAAGATGGGACTGCCACGGCTACCTGGGTCGCTCCGGATCAAGATATTCGTGGACCAGCAGTCACGGGACGATTTCGCATTCGAGGAAATCAGATCTATTGCAAGGCTTTTCGTGAGGATCCCGCTACATGGCATTTTAAGTCGAACGAACTAGTACTTATGTACTCAGGAGAACTGCCCTTGCACTTGCGAAGGGCATCAAGCATTCCCTAGCAAGCTGTTGAAAAACGCTCTGCTTCGAGCACGGTGCGCATGACCACCACCAGGCAGTACGATTTGTTGAACCGGCTCCTGAGCATTTCCTCAGTCGGAGCGGCGGGAGGGCAGGGAGGGGCGAGCTCCGAGAGCCCCACTTCCCACACCTACCAGTACAACGAGGCCAATCAGCGCACGCGCGCCACGCTGGCCGACGGGTCATTCTGGATCTACACCTACGACGCGCTCGGCCAGGTGACCAGCGGCAAGAAGTACTGGCCCGACGGCACCCCAGTGGCCGGCCAGCAATTTGAGTACGCCTTCGACGACATTGGCAACCGGACCTCAACCAAAGCGGGCGGGGATGAGAATGGAGGGAACCTGCGTTCGGCCAGCTACACCGGCAACAACCTGAACCAGTATTCCGGCCGGGGCGTGCCGAATGCCGTGGATATTCTGGGCATTGCCGATGCCGCGGCGACGGTGAGCGTCAATTCCAGCAGCAGCGGCGTTTACCGCCGTGGGCAGTACTTCCGGAGAGAATTGACCATCGACAATTCGCAAAACGCGCAATGGCAATCAGTCAGTGTCACAACCTCCGGCGGTGGCACCAATCCTCCCGGGAACGTCTTCCTGCCCAAAACACCAGAGACGCTCGGGTACGACCTGGACGGCAATATGACCGGTGACGGCCGCTGGACCATGATTTGGGATGCAGAGAACCGCTTGATTCAGATGGTGCCGCTTACCAATGCGCCAGCCAACTCGAAACGGCGGCTGACTTTCGCATACGATCATCAAGGGCGGCGAATTTCCAAGCTGGTTGAGGTGTGGACAAATTCGGCCTGGCTGGTCACCTCGAACCTGAAGTTTGTCTATGACCGCTGGAATCTGCTGGCCGAGCTGAATGCCACAAACAAAAACGTGATCAATTCGTTCATGTGGGGGTTGGATTTGAGTGGAAGCGAACACCAATCTGGGGGAGTAGGCGGATTGGTCGCTTTCAAGGGAACATCACAAGGGACGACTCACGTACCGGCATATGATGGAAACGGCAACGTGATGGCCCTTGTGGATGCAAGTACTGGGAACAACTCCGCCAAGTATGATTATGGGCCTTTTGGAGAGGCTCTTAACGCCACAGGTGCTGCAGCTAGTGTGTACATGCTTCGCTATTCTTCCCGGTATGAAGATTTAAAAACCGAACACATCTACTTCGGTTTCAGGTACCTTCATGTCAGTTCTGGTTCTTGGACATCACGCGATCCCAAGGGCGAACAAGGAGGCTTTAGACTCACCAACTTCTGCAACAACGATCCAATCAATGCTATCGATCCACATGGCCTAGATGTTCAATGGAAAGCGTCTGGAATACTGAGTGATAGTGTCTGGTGGTGGTATTTTGGAGTTCATTTTCAAGAGGAAGTGTGCAAGCTAACTCTACAACTTGACTTTGACCTAAATGGCACAGGAAAAGAGCAGGCTAAGCGACTTGGACCAAGCTGGAGTGAACAAATTCAGAACCATTGGTATGGGGGGTGGAAATTAATCTCTCGAGGTCCAAGTAATAACTGCAAATGTGCGTTGGGTATTGATATTGATTTTGAATTTACATTTGGATCGGGTGAAGGGGAAACTCGAAGCCTTACTGTTAAAAAAGGCCATGGAAAGTCCAATGCTGAAACATGGCTTCTTGATGATGAGCATGCTAACACGAAACGATTTACAGCCCCACCTTACAGTGGAGTTGCGCATGAGATCGGTCACCACCTTGGCCTTGAAGACGAATACCCGGATCCCAGATACCCTAAAAGGGATATCCCTGACTGGGAGGTAAGTATTATGGGATGCACAGAGTGTGGGAAAGTCCTCGAAAGACATGTTTGGCAAATCGCTATAACAAACGCAAAAGTCGATGATCATCTTCCATCACCGCCATATGCAGTTATTAAGAAATAAGTATTTAGGTGTAGATTGTTTTCTTAGT
This sequence comes from Verrucomicrobiota bacterium, assembly GCA_040754135.1. Taxonomy (GTDB): domain Bacteria; phylum Verrucomicrobiota; class Verrucomicrobiia; order Limisphaerales; family SIBE01; genus JBFMDG01. The sequence continues at coordinate 9,733 of JBFMDG010000118.1, read as the reverse complement.
ATATTAATTTCGTGCGTTATATGTATCATCATTGGCGTCGGCTGTGGGACTTTATCGAGCCGCGAATCAATTCATCCTCCTTATAGTCGAATATATATATTGATTGATGATTCTATGCCCAATTGCACATATACTTATTACGTGCGGGGGCCAGACGCATTGGCTGTTGTAACTTCCTCTCACCGGTTCAAAGAGTCGAAGTGGTATTTTAAAGCTTTAACTAATGCCAGGACTTTGAGGACGTTGTGTGAGCTTGTCGAGGAGGCAGGTGGTGACGCGTCTTTATGGAGTAATATGTGGTTTTCGAGAGTTACAATCAATACCTCAAATGACGCTCCACCGACGATTGCACATTTTCCGCAACATACGCTACTTGGCGAGAGGATGCTCAGACGATTCAAAATCTTGCGATCGGTGGTCATTAGGGCGGAGAACTTAACAAACGCTGTGCCTGACTGGATTTTGAGAGAGCAACGAATAGATAAACGGTTTGGATTGGATAAAACTATTAGTTTTTGATTATTGTCGTAAATCCACGGGCATTGTGTTTTGTCAAGTTATTTATCCTGACTGTGCGTCGTGCATTTACCGCCGTGGCCAGTATTTCCGGAAAGAATTGACCATCGACAACTCGCAAAGCGCCCAATGGCAATCAGTGAGCGTGACCACCTCCGGCGGTGGCACCAATCCACCTGGGAACGTCTTCCTGCCCAAAACACCAGAGACGTTCGGGTACGACCTGGATGGCAACATGACCGGTGACGGTCGCTGGACCATGCTTTGGGATGCAGAGAACCGCTTGATTCAGATGGTGCCGCTTACCAATGCGCCAGCCAACTCCAAGCGCCGGCTGACCTTCGGATACGATCACCAAGGGCGGAGGATTTCCAAGATGGTCGAGGTTTGGACGAATTCGGCCTGGCTGGTCACCTCGAACCTGAAGTTTGTCTATGACCGCTGGAATCTGCTGGCCGAGCTGAACGCCACCAACAACAACGTGATCAATTCCTTCATGTGGGGCCTGGACTTGAGCGGGAGCGAGCACGGGGCGGGAGGCGTGGGTGGTCTCATTGCATTTAAGCCCTCAGGAGCAGTAGCCCACTTTGCCGGGTATGATGGAAACGGCAATGTGATGGGGCTCGTGGATGGTAGCAGTGGAAGCTTTTCGGCACAGTATGAATATTCGGGGTTTGGAGAAACCCTGCGATTGAATGGCACGCAAGGCGAAGCCAATCCAATTCGGTTTTCGAGTAAGTTTGCTGACGACGATTCATGTCTCCTGTATTACGGTTTTCGATTGTACGATCCCAGCAGCGGACGCTGGCTAAACCGAGATCCCCTCGATGAAGGGTCTTCCCTGAGTTTGTATGCATTTAACTATAATTCTTCCGTTAGCTCCATAGACCCGGCCGGGCTATCGTCCATTTCATTTATCTTTGCATTAGACAAGTCATGGAGCAAACCCATACCAAGCAGTTTAGGCAGGACATGGATGGCTGAAATGAAAGAAGTTGCTGAGATGTGCAAAACCATGGTCCAGCAAAATCAATGCTGCACTGAAGGCCTAAGCCCGGATGATTTTAACATTGAATTCGAAGCAATTGACGGCCCTCGTATTCGCGGACTTAGGCCGGGGGATAAAATTGCTTGGCACATCGATGATATTTATGGAGATAATCCTCGTTTGCACGATGCATTGAGACGCATTAAATCCGACAAGCGTGCGAAAGCGAATTCGTGGCCTGTCTTGATAACTAAATACAAAATCTATCGCTGGGGTGATGAAGTTTGGGCTTGGGGTCCAAGGTATTCTGGAATTGTAATAAGAGAAAACCCTCCAAAGTTCACATTTGCTCACGAGTTCGGTCATGTGATGCATTGGACGAATAAAAAGACATATGACGTTCACAGTGACGATGCAGGCAATTTGATGTATGTCACTGGGGGGTTCGAAGCCAGATTGCCAATATTGTACCCTCCTTGCGAAATATGCTAAATAAACTTTTTGCTTCGATTACGGTCTTGTTGCTTTATGGGTGTGCCACTAGGCCGAGCTGCAAGCAGGCCGCATCCGAGATCGAGTCGCTCATAATTGCCGATGTAATTCGGCACGAGCTTCCACCCGTATTGGCGGGCTTTCCTGATGCCGTAATATGCGTTCGTGGAACGGATCAAGTATTGCGTCGAGTGCAGTCGCAGCTACCCAATGGAAAACAGTTACAGCTCCATAGTGAGAAGCATTATGATTCAAATACTGGGCCTACCGGGCCTGTCATTTGTGTTGGCGCGAGTCATATTGTGTTTCAACCTTCCAAGCATCAGAGCCAAACCATTCTGGAGCACGCTCATTCTGACACAGTCGATGCCTTAGCTTCAGGCGGTTATCACATCTCTAGCCTTGCAGCCAAAGTGATAGCATTTGGACTTAAAAGGGAGGACAATAAATGGCGTATCGTTATTAAGAGAGAGCTCGGCATATATTAGATTTGTTGTAAGCTTCATCAAATTAGGCCGATTTTCCAAACTGAGGCAGAGTGGTTACTCTTTTTAGAAGCCAGGAAAGGAACCCTAAATGGAGTCATGATGCCAACCTGCTTTTGACCGAGAGCTACACCGGCGGCACGCTCGGCGGATTGACCGTGACCAGCGGATTTGATTCGTATTTGCGGCGCAATTCGCTCTCCGTCAACACGCAACCAGCCACCATCAGCTACACTTACGGTTACGATCTTGCCTCGCGCATGAGCACGGTCAGTGACGGCAGGTATTCGGCCACGTACAGTAACCTTGCCAATTCCTCCCTGATCGGTACAGTCACCTTCAAGCAATCGAGCACGGTGCGCATGACCACCACCAGGCAGTACGATTTGTTGAACCGCCTCCTGAGCATTTCCTCAGTCGGGGCGGCGGGAGGGGCGAGCTCCGAGAGCCCCACTTCCCACACCTACCAGTACAACGAGGCGAATCAGCGCACGCGCGCAGATCTGGAAGATGGCTCGTTCTGGGTTTATCAGTATGACGCATTGGGCCAGGTGATCTCCGGCCGGCGCTACTGGCCCGACGGCGCCCCGGTCGATGGTCAGCAGTTCGATTACGCCTTTGATGACATCGACAACCGGACGGCTTCGGGAGGGAGGGCTTCGGCACAGAGCGCTCACACCAGCGATTTTCAAAATCAATACTCCCAAAGGTCTGTGGCGGGCGTGGATGTGATGGGCGTGGCCAACCCGACGGCCAATGTGACGGTCAATGGAAACGCAGCCAACCGCAAAGGCGATTACTTTCACTGGGCTTTGACGGTGGCCAATGGTTCGGCGCAGTATCCGGGAGTAAACGTGGTTTCCCAGTACGGAGCGACGCAAACCTTGAGTGGCGAAGCGTTCGTGCCGGCTGCGACCGAGGCCTTTGCCTATGACGCTGATGGGAATCTGACGCAGGATGGGCGGTGGGATTACCTGTGGGATGGGGAGAATCGGCTGGTGGCAATGACCAAGCGATATCCGGTGGTGGACACATGCAAGATGGTGCTGCCAGGCACAGATTCGGAAGCCGCGTTCGAAAAGATGACTTTTGAGTATGATCACGCAGGGCGGCGGGTAGCCCGGAACTATTTTTCGAGCGTGGCGAGCGCGAGTCCATTTGCCACGGTGGTTTATGCGTATGACGGGTGGGATGTGATTGGGGAATTGAACGGAGGGGCCAACAATGCATTGATCACGGCGTACACCTGGGGGAACGACTTGAGCGGCACGAGGTCGGGAGCTGGCTTGTCGCGCCAAAGCGGAGCGGCGGCGGGAGGAGTGGGCGGGCTGATCAAGGTGAAGCATGAGCCGACCAGCACGCAGCATTTTGTGGGATACGACGGGAATGGAAACGTGGCGGCGCTGTATGATGGGACGACGGGAGCGATCACGGCCCGGTATCAGTATGGTCCGTTTGGAGAAGTGGTCCGAGCGACCGGGAGCATGGCCAGAAAAAATGGGGTGCGTTTTTCGAGCAAACTGACGGACAATGAAACGGGGTTGGTTTACTACGGCTACAGGTATTACAACCCGAGTACGGGCAGGTGGCCAAGTAGAGACCCCATCGGGGAAAATGGCGGAATCAACCTCTATGGCTTCGTTCAGAACAACTCTATTAACGAGATTGATCCTTTTGGCCTCGCCGGATCTGCAGGAGGTTGGCTGAATTCTCAAATTGCGAACGCTATCAACACGGCCCGCGTTCAGGGAATTTATCGAAAAGAGAGTTCAAAAGTGTTCAAGGTTGCTGGGCGGGCCGAAGTAGGGTTCAAGTATGGCGTAATCGCAATTCGCGCTTCTGGTAGCGCCGCGAACGCCTGTGTTGATGCAACAATCTACGCCAACTTTTATGGCCAACTGAAATTCCCGTTTGTTTTTGGCACACAGCTAATCCTTGAACCGTCTGGTGGAGCGGCTGGGAAGGTAGAATGCTGTCTGTGCACGGTGGGAGGAAGTTGGGAATACCAAATAGGGCCATTCAGTTGCCGAGGCGACGTAACGATCAATGCCGGCGTTAAGATTGGAATCCGAAGCCCGGGATTTGATTTCGAGGACCTTAAAGCATACACCGAAGGTGGCGGATTGTTGGCTGGACTTACAGCTTCCGGAAGGAGGAGAGTAGACTGAACGGCTACCTCTACTGGATGTATGTGTTTGAAATGAGTCTTCCCGGTGGATGGAAAACTACGAGGCGCGGTGAGGCTCGTTGGGGGACAAATGTTGATTTCTGAACGCATCATGAATGGAACAACTCAACAGAAAAGCGCAGCGCATCGAAACATTTGGCGAATTTGTGAAGGCACAATACTCGTCGTTGCCGCTGCTGGATTTCTGATTTTTGGTAGCGTGGCGATCAACAATGGGGCAGTGCTTTGGGGTGGTGGATTTGTGGTCGTTGGATTGGTCGCGATTGTTGCTTCGGGGTTTTATCTCTGGCGCGGCGGTCGCGTCGGGATTCAAATCGTCGGCGATGACTTGCTGATCCAGCACTATTTCTCTAAGTCGAGAGTCCCGCTTGAAACCATCCGAAGGTTTTACAGGTCGGTAGACGCCACCGTGTTCGAAACATCCAATGGCAATCTGACAATTGATGATTCCTACTTTGCCGATCCTCAATTGCGCGATTCTCTTCTTCAAACCTTGCGCGAACGTTTGACAGTGCCGAGGTGAGGATTTTGCAATGCCGGTTGTCCCGCACAAACGGTGAGAAGGAATTTAATTTAGGCCGAAAATGCAGTCGAATTTCTGGAGAAATCATTTATAAGAAATCACATGCTTCGGCGACACGAAGCCCAACACGAAGCCCAACACATCAAAATAAGCAGCGGAGATATCGGACAAACGCAACAACCGAAAATCCTGCTAATAAAAGTACCCAACTTTGTGGTTCTGGGATAAGAGTTGCCACCGGATGCCAATTGAAGGGGCTCAAATGATTCATATAGGCTGGAGCAGAAAAGTCCCCTAGTGTGATTTCAAAAATAGTGGGGTATGCTACTATGCCTTGTGGATTCTGGCTGATGAAGTCCTCGAGTGTTTGCCCCAGTGCACTGTCCCAAACGCGGGGGTGCAACCACACTCGCTCCCCTGAACCAGCAAAGGGGATTACTCGAAGAAGATCTTGGTTTGGCTCTATATAACCAAGGAACTCTCGTTGGCCGAACATTACCGGTGGACCCATAGCCGTTAATCGGAGTAGATCGGTGCCGACTGAGCCTGCGTAAAGTTGAATGACATAATTTGGACCCGAAACCCGACTGCCATCTGGCAGAAACACCGGAGCGACGACCTTGCCGGGCACGAAGTTATTGAACCAAAGAGTTCCTTGAGGCCTAACGCCAATCGCGGCAATGAAAAAAAGGGACCACGCCAACAGATAGCGCAATCCTTTACGGAATATTAACGACCGCTGCATGGCTTAAGTTATAAAACGTTCCGCTTCCACTCTTCCTTAGCCAACATGCGCGCAGCTGATAAGTCAGTGGCGCTACGCCTGCGCTGTTGTCTACATAAGAGGTATCAGAAATGAAACCGCTTGCACAAAGTTTTTTGGTTTTGTGTCACCAAAGCAAGTGGTTGATTCGGCAGAAAGTCGATAGCGGTTCGGCCCGCTTTATGGGCTTACGGTGAAAAAACAGCCCTCAAAATCAAGTCTTAGGCCGAAAATGCAGTCGGATTTCTGGAGAAATCATTCATAACAAATCACATGCTTTGGCGACACGAAGCAGAAAAGGGCTGAAGAAAATCGCCGGAACGAACTCAGGAAACAACACAGCACCCGAAAACCAGAAAAAATCAATTGCTGGGCCAGGTAGGAAATCACCCAATTGTCTCGAGGCCTGAATGGCCGCCCCAATCATGGAAACGCCCTAGCCCCTGTTCCGCCCCTACAGGGCGGAGGCATTTCTGTGGACACGTGTTCCTGGGCCTTAAGCCCGGGCTATTACATGGCGGGCTTTTCGCCCTATTCTGGCGACGTGCTAAAACACCCCGTGCAGCTTGCAGTGGGCGTTTTTCCCCATTGGAGGAATCATTTCCCCAAGGTTGGGCGAATGGTTTCTTCGGTCTGAGTTTAGACCTACCACAGCAATACCCGATACCTCGTCCAGTCCGAAGCAATCCCCCGCTCAGACTGGGCCCATTCTTGCCTCAGACGTGCCTGAAGTACGAGCCAGACGTACCGGAAGTACACCTCAGACGTACCCAGGTTTTGGCCCAGACGTACCTGGGTTTCAACTCAGACGTACCGGGGTTTTGCCGTAGCTGTGGAGAGGTATTCATTGAGCAAGGACGAGGTCTTACTTCGGCCTGTCGGAAAGCTTGCCGCAAGTTGGGAAATTCACTTTTCCAAGGTTGAGCAGCGCGGCTCCATTGATTTGCTAAAAATCCTTCCGGTTCTGATTCACCAAGGCAAGCGGTTGCTTCGGAAGCTTTCTTCGGAAATTTCGCGGTTGGAGAATTCGCGGGAGATCGGGCGTTTTGTCGGGCTTGTCATGCCTTCCTGATTTTGTTATCAGGGCCGGGAATGAAGTGAGTTTCAGGGGAAACCCTGATGGTGAAAACAGAGCCGTTTGCCTACACTGGTTTGTTGTGACCGCAGATCATGCCCATCCCGTTCTTCTCGCCGAAAATGATGAAAACGATATTTTGCTTTTCCGCCGGGCATTTCGGCTGGTGGGCCTGAAACATCCATTGCTCGTGGTCGAGAATGGGGAGGAAGTCCTCCAATACCTGGCGGGCCAAGGACCTTTTTCAGACCGGCAACGCTATCCATTCCCCGCCTTGTTGCTGCTGGATTTGAAGATGCCGAAAAAGTCCGGATTCGAAGTGCTGGAATGGATCGGGTCACAAGCCGAACTGCGTTCTCTGACAGTTTTGATTCTTTCTTCTTCGAGCCATGCCAGCGACATGGAAAAAGCTTACGCGCTCGGGGCCAAGTCGTATTTTGTAAAGCCGGTTGATTTTGACAAACTCGCCGAAATTGTCCGCTGCCTCGCACGTCACTGGCTGCCCGGCTGTTCGCAAGACAAATCGACGCTGGCGGTCAAGTAACCTCAAGGCCGCCGCTTTCCCGCGTAACTGAAAAGCAATCCACCTCACCGCGTGCGTGAGTAAATGCTCGCGCCGGTGTGTCCGATAAATTCCTTTTCAAGAGTGCCTATCCCGTCCCATGGTAAAGTCCATGCGGTTGGTTGAATGCAAAATCACGCGGCTGATCACCATCACGGCTGCGGCATGGATCCTAATGCAGCTTCCACAAGCTATCGGCCAAACAGAACCGGTGCGATCCCCGCTTTCACCCAAGGCAGCCCTGCAATCGTTCCAGCTCGAATCCGGACTCGCAATAGAACTGGTGGCGGCTGAGCCGGCCGTTGTTTCTCCAGTCGCCCTGGCCTTCGATGAACGCGGGCGGCTGTTCGTCGCCGAAAACCGCGGTTACCCCACGGGACCGGAACAAGGAACCATCGCCATGCTCGAAGACAAAAACGCCGATGGCCAATTTGAAACCCGGACGACTTTTGCGGACGGACTGCATTTTCCCAATGGCGTTTTGCCGTGGAATCGCGGCCTCATCGTGACTTGCGCGCCCGACGTGCTCCATCTCATCGATACCGATGGCGATGGGCGCGCCGATGTCAGGCGTGTGTTGTTCACTGGTTTTGCCACGAACGGCAGCACGCAATTGCGGGTGAGCCATCCGACATTCGCTCCCGACAATTGGATTTATCTCAGCAGCGGGTTGAAAGGCGGCAAAGTCTTTGCACCCGATTTTCCCGAGGCGGCTCCGATCGAATTGCGGAGCGATTTTCGTTTTCGTCTCGCCACCGCTCCGCTTCGTTTTGAAGCGGCGGATGGCATGGCGCAATTTGGTCTGACCTTCAATGACCGTGGACATCGCTTCATCTGCATGAATCGTGTCCAGGTGCAGCATGTGGTGCTTCCATCGCGTTATCTGAAACGGAATCCAAATCTCGCCTTTTCAGGCGCGGTGCAGAATTGTCCGGAGGAAATGCTGCCGGAACCGCTCAAAGGCCATGGGGCATCGGCGCGAATCTTTCCCATTAGCGAAAACATCACCACTGCGGATTCGCATGCCGGGACGTTTACGGCCGCTTGCGGGATCTTGATTTACAGGGGCACGGCGCTGCCGGAAGAGTTTTACGGCAACGCGCTTTCTTGTGATCCCACGGGCAATCTCGTGCACCGCGACCGGCTCGTGCCGAGCGGGCCAACTTTTTCAGCGCGCGCCGCCATCGAAGGAAAAGAAATGCTGGCTTCGAAGGACAATTGGTTTCGGCCGGTTTTTTTGGCGCTCGGACCGGATGGGGCGGTTTACGTCTGCGACATGTACCGCAAAACCATCGAGCATCCGGAATATTTGCCGGAGGAAATTCGCAAGCGAACCGATTTTCAAAGCGGCAAGGATCGCGGCCGGATTTGGCGCATCCGCGGCGTTAAGGAAAAAGGCGCCCGGCAACGCGCGGTGGACCTGAGCAACGCCGATGTTCCTGTGCTGTGCGAAACGCTCGCAAATCCGAATGCCTGGAGCAGAGAAACGGCGCAGCGCCTTTTGCTCGAGCGCAAGCTGACCAACGCGGCGCCGCGGCTCGAGCTACTCTTGCGCAACACCAGTGACACCAACAAACATGGGCGATTTCACGCGCTCTGGATGCTGGCCGGGCTCGGCGCATTGCGCGAGGAATGGCTGGCCAGCGCATTGCGCGATGCCGATCCGGCCGTGCAAGAAAGCGCCTTGCTGCTCGCCGAGGATCGATTGCCGAAGTCCGAAACGCTGGCCGCGGCCGCACTGGCTCTGGCCGATTCCCACGACGCGCGAGTTCGCTTCCAGGCGGCGCTCAGTTTGGGACAAATCAGGGAGGAACGAATCGTTCCGGCGTTAGTGCGCATTGGACTTGCCTACAGCGGCCATCGATGGACGCGCGCAGCCGTGCTCAGTTCAGTGACTGGATTTGAGCCGATCTTTTTTGAAGCGTTAATGCGAGGAGCCGCGTCCACGCAGGGCAACAGTTCCCTCGCAGAGCGCCGCGGAGCATGGGAATTGATGCAGGAGTCAGCGCGGCTTTTGGCTGTGAGCGGAAAATCTTCGGAGTGGCCCAGCGTTTTGGCCGAGCTGTTGCGAAGAACGGCCGAGCTCGAACCTACCGCGCAATTTGCCGTCCTGGCCGGATTGGCTTCTGGAATCGAAAGCC
>JBFMDG010000117.1:0-13301 GCA_040754135.1 Verrucomicrobiota bacterium | reverse complement strand
TTCGATGACGAATCAAGTCCCAGCCGAAAATTGCGGGCGCTTTGGAGTTTGTATGTGAGCGGCGGGGCAAGTGAATCGTGGCTGCGGCAATTGCTCGACCATGAGAGCGAACCTGTGCGCGTTTGGGCTGTGAAACTGCTCGTGGATCATCAATCTCCCTCGGCCGATGTGATCCGTGAATTCACGACTCGCGCGCGTTCCGATGCGTCGGGCCTGGTGCTTTCATTTCTCGCTGCGTCGTTGCAGCGGATACCGGAAACGCAGCGTTGGCCGCTGGCCGAGGCGTTAAGTTCTAGGCGCGAATTTGCCACCGATCCAGTTCTGCCGCTCATGATCTGGTATGGCATCGAGTCGGCTGTGCCAAAGTCGCCGGAACCCGCGCTGAAGCTCGCTGCTTCGTCCGCCATTCCCAAAGTGCGACGGTTTGTGGCGCGGCGCTTGATTCAGAACGGCGATTCCGAAAAGGCGGACGAACGGCTCGTCGATCTCATTGCCCGCAGCACCGATTCCGTGTTGCAAGCGGATTTGCTGGCCGGAATGAGTGATGCATTGACTGGGATTCGCAAAGCCACGCCTCCGGATAATTGGCGGGCCACTGCTCCCGCCCTGTTGCGCAGCGCGAACGCCTCCGTGGCGCGGCTGGCGGAAGAGCTTTCCGCAGTTTTTGGCGATGGACGCGCTCTCGATGCCTTGCGCAAAGTCGTCGTCGATAAATCGGTGGATCTCGCCGCGCGGCGTCGTGCGCTGCAAACCCTCGTTCAAAGCCGCGCCGATAACCTGTTGCCTGTGGCGAAAAGTGTTTTTGATGAGATCGATATTTCCGCCGATGCCATCCGGGGACTGGCAACGCTGGCGGAAGCCGGGACGGACCGTTTGCTGGTGAATGAGTATCTCAATTTGAAATCGGGCACGGCCAAGATGGAAGCGATCAACACGCTGGCTTCTCGGCCCGCTTTTGCCCGAACTTTGCTCGACGCCGTGCAGGAGGGAAGAATTCCGCGGCCAGACGTGACTGCGGTGCAGATCCGGCAGTTGCGCAGTTTGGGTGACGCGGAAATCGACAAAAGAGTGACCAGCCTTTGGCCTGAGCTGCGCCAGCTTTCCGCTGACAAACAGCAACAGGTTCAGCGCTACAAACAAATGCTCACCGCCGCGCGAATGGCGGGGGCGGACCGACCTGCTGGCCGCGCCCTCTATCAGCAGGTGTGCGGCACGTGTCATGTTCTGTTTGGTGAAGGCGGCAAAATCGGTCCGGACCTAACCGGTTCAGACCGGCGGAATCTCGATTACCTTCTCGAGAATATTATCGACCCCAGCGGGATTGTTCCCGACACCTACCGCATGTCGGTTATCGATTTGAAAGATGGGCGTGTGCTCAACGGCATCATTGGCGCGAAAACCGAGAAAACCATTGCCATTCAAACCCCGACAGAACAGTTAACCCTCGAGAAATCGGAAATCGAAACCATCGCGGAATCCAAACTGTCTCTCATGCCGGAAGGATTGTTGGAAAGTTTCAATGAACAGCAGGTCAGTGATTTGATTGCCTATCTGATGTCCCCCACGCAAGTGCCCTTGAACAAAACTGCGGAAAAATCGGCGCCCTAGAACAAAGAACAAGAGGCGCTCGATCAAGCGCGGGTTCAGTCTTCCACGGCTGGCCGCTGTTTGACCCACTTCAGCTGGCGCTCGCTTGAGGCAATCGCAGGCACACGCCGATCCGGCTTCAGCTCGAGCGGACCTGTCCTCAGAGTCTGGACGGCGGCGGGGACTTTGGCATTTGTGCTTCGGAAGATTGGCAGTACAATACCGACGACGGTTTGAAAGGAGTGATCAATGGAGTGCAATGCCACTTGTTTTCCCGTTCAGACTCCGTTCACCGCCATGAGACCGCATCATTTGGAGACGATTTTGGCTTATGTCGAATCCGTATGTTTATCCCCGGCCTGAATATCCGCGGCCCGATTTTCAACGCGGGACCGTGGAAGGAATGGATTGGCTCAATCTGAATGGTCCCTGGCAATTCCGATTTGACGGGGACCGGCGCGGTGAGGCGGAAGGCTGGTTTCAACCCGATGATCTCGAATGGCGCGAGCAAATCATTGTGCCGTTTTGTTGGGAGTCCCTCGCTGCCTGGGGTGAAGGCGATGCCGCCGGCAATGATAATTATTACTCGACGCGCGTTTTCCGAAATCCACTGGAAGTCACCCGGCTCAATCATCGCTACGCGCCGCGTTACGAAGTCGGCTGGTATCGTCGGCGCATTCAGATTCCAAATGATCCCATCTGGGAAGGCAAACGCATCATCTTGACCATTGGTGCGGCGGACTTTTTCACGGACGCGTGGTGCAACGGCAAACATCTCGGACATCATGAGGGCGGCTATACTCCTTTCGAGTTCGACCTGACCGACGCTATGGAGCGGGACTCCACCGGACGCCGGACCGGTTTGCTGGTGTTGCGCGTCGAGGATCCGATGGACAATCACGAGCAGCCAGTGGGCAAACAATGGCGCTGGTACACCACCACCAGCGGGATTTGGCAGACGGTTTACATCGAGCCCCGGTCGCCAAGTTGCATCCGTTCCTATCGTGTCCTCCCGGATATCGATCATAGCCAGGCGCATTTTCGGATCGTTTGTGAAAATGCATCTGACGATTGCATCATCAGTGTGGAGATTGATCCGCCTCGCGGGGCCATGCGTGCCACGGCCATTCCCGTGCGCGGGCAGGTGGCGGAGAACAAGATTTCGATCCGGCCGCTGCTGATCTGGAATCCGAACGAGCCGCATTTGTACAAAGTGACATTGCGGCTGGAACGCGGCCGCGAAACCCTCGATGTGGTGCGGAGTTATTTCGGGATGCGGAAACTGGACAGCGCGCCGGCTGAAGATCCGACGGCTCCCGCGGTGCTGCGATTGAACGGTGTGCCGAGGTACTTGCGCGGGGCGCTTCACCAGTCGTATTACCCGGAGGGGGTTTACACTGCCGCCGATGCGCAGACCTACAAAAACGATATTCTTTACGCGAAAAAAGTCGGATTCAACTTCCTGCGGATCCACATCAAGATCGATGATCCGATCCTGCTTTATTACGCCGATGCGCTGGGCATGATGCTCATGGCCGACTTCCCGAATTTTGGAGAAGGAGGCGACACGCCGCTGGGCCGCCGGCGATTTGAAACGATGATGCGCGAAGCCATTGACCGCGATTTCAATCATCCTTCCATTGTGGCCTGGTGCCTGTTTAACGAGACCTGGGGATTTGGAGGACAGGTCGAATTTGTCGAGCTGTTTAAGCAGACGCCGGGCGTTCGGACGAAAAAGCTGGAGGCGGCGACGGCCTCGCCCGCCGCCATTTCGGCGCAGGATCCTTCGGTTGCGGAAGCGACGGAACAGCAAGCGGCGGGCATTTCAAGCAGCGCGGAAGCGAAGCGGGAAGCGGAACGCAAGCGGCTCGATAACATCAGCTCACACGCCTGGGTGCAGAGCATGTGGGAACTGGCCAAACAACTCGATCCCACGCGCCTCGTCGAGGACATGAGCGTGGTGCATTGGGAGCATCTCGATTATTTTGCCCATGGAGATACCGACATCAATTCGTGGCATTTCTACATCAACGATTATGCGCGAGCCAAAGAGCACATATCGAAAATCGTCAATGCCACTTATCCGGGTTCAACGTTCAACTACGTTCCCGGTTTTGAACACAAAGGCCAGCCGCTGATTAACAGCGAATATGGCGGCGTGGGCGCGCTCGATGGCGACCGCGACGTCAGTTGGTCGTTCAAGTTCCTCACCAATGAGCTGCGCCGGCACGGGCAAATCTCCGCCTACATTTATACCGAACTGCACGATGTCGAGTGGGAGTACAATGGATTTCTGAATTACGATCGAACGCCCAAAGAATTTGGGTACGATCCCACTCTCATCAACGAAAGCGATTGCCTTCCCATCGACGCCCCGCCCATTCAACGCTGCCAGCCGGGCCAAATCATGCATGTGGAGGTGGCCTCGTCGCATTACTCGACGCATCCGCAGACCGGTGTGCGATTGCAATGGCGGCTGGCCGGAATGGATTCACGGGGTTGCATTCATCATGATCTCGATCGCGGATGCGTGCCCATCGCCTTTCCGCATCGGCGCGTGGCTCATGCGCACACGATCGAACTGCGCCTGCCACAAAGCCTAATGTTATGCACGCTCTCAGTGGAAGCGCTGCGCACGGATGGATCGGCTGCGGCGAAAAACTTTGTGCAGTTTTTCGTATCGGCGGGTTATCCGCCCGAACGCGAGGAACAGCCGCGCTTGTGGATTTTGAGAGCGCATCCCGGAGCATGGGTCATGGCGCAATGGAGCGGAGGCGGCAGCGCGAAAGAATTAGAGCGGCAGGAGGATCTTTGCTACGGCTTCGGCCATGGATTTTTCGAATGGGCCCTTCCGGTTGCGCGAACTGATTTGCAGCGTGCGCGACGGTTGCGCATCCTTTGCGAAGCTTCTTCGAGACGTTCCGACTCGCCGCAAACCGATGACGATCATTTTCCCAGCACGCTTCGCATTCTGCTGAATGGAATTCCGGTTTATCAGGCGACACTGGCCAATCATCCCCACGATACGCGAGGGGCGTTGAGTTACTTAAGAGGAGGCAAGGGCGCTTACGGCTATCTGGCGCACGCCACGGCGGAAGGCGAATTATTGCGGCAGATTATCGAGCACAGTCCGGACGATCATCTGACGTTCCGGTGTTCTGTTCCCGAAGATGAGCTGGCGCAGGGAGGCTTGACTGTTTATGGCGCGGAATGCGGCCGGTATCCCGTCGGTCCATCGGTGGTATTGGAATGGTGAAAGTTTGCCGAGGGATCAGGTGCGACTGCTTTTGCGATTTTTGTCGATGATTGCTCCCAGGATCAGGAGGAACGCAAATAATCGGATGAGATAGATCAATGGCCGAATCTCGTTGGCCGGTTGCGTCAGGAGCAAGGCTACGCGCTCGCATGCGAGCACGACAAAGGCGAGCGCGAAAATGGCGAAGAGCCGGTCGCGGGATTGACGCCAGAAACGGAGGAAGAACAGTCCGGCTACCAGGAAACCGAGCATGATAGCGCCGGAAACAAAAATATGGATGGTGGTAGCATTCATGTGACGTTAACGGTTTTCCCAGATCAGCCCGTAGAGCAGGAACATCAAACCGATCAGGGTGGTCAATGTGCGGACGAAAAGCAGGTTGATATCCGGCAGCATGACGAGATCGACGAACAGAAGCACGTTGGCCATCGCGAGCCAGATGAAACAGGCGCCGCTCCACTGCAGCAGTCGCAATCCGGTCTGCTTGTATCGTTTGAGCAAGAGCACGGCGCAGACAAAGCTGGTCGCCGCGCAAAGAATGTAAACTGTTTCAGCCATCGGGTTTGTCTTTTCGAAGTTTAAACGCGTCGGCAAAAGCTTTCACCTGGTCGATCGGCTTGGCGAAAATCAGTTCGATGACTTTAACGCGCCGTTCCCGGTAAGCCTTGGCCAGCAGCGGCACGGCTTGCGCTCGCTCGCCATCGGCAGGCGAATAGCGATAGGTGCTTGTGGCCGGCTCCTTGATGAGAAATCCTGACAGGACGAGATCGTCGAGGCGTTGATGGACCGATCCGGGATGGCTCTGGATTTGGCCGTAAACTGCTTCAGGGGTCCAGGACCGGCTCGGTTCCGAGAATAGCAGGAGCAGCACTTCCAATTGCTCTACGGAAGTGATGTAGCGCGCGATAAATCGCTGGACCTCTTCTGTTAGATCCTGCGCCACGATTTGGTTCTGTTCCGAGATTGGTGTCTCATGGTTCGCTCTTTTTCATGGGCGCATGCGACCGCAAATGGCGGGCCGCTGCGACGATCACCGTTCCTGGCAGGCGACAAAAATCACCCGTGCACCCGAAAGCGGTCCTGCTGGGCCACCTGGCAAGAATGATGTCGGAGTGGATTGGCTGTCCGACTTGGATTCGAACCAAGACAAAATCCTCCAAAGGGATTTGTGCTACCATTACACCATCGGACAAACCGCTGAAAAAATTACCGTCAATCCCCCCGAGGTCAAAGAGAATTTTCCCCTGCGCGCGAAATCGCCTTCTCAATGCGCCTCGAACGACCGGGCCGAAGCTGGGTTTTCGGGCTCTTTTAATAAAGCCCTCGCAATCTGTGTCAAAAAAAGCGCAAGCGCTCACGATGCGCTGCTCCCGCACTCAGATTCTACGGCTTCGCCAAAGCGCGCCTTGGACTTCTTTCAAATTCCGGATCCACCCAACGCGAGCACTTTCATCCAACCCGAGTCTCCGAAATTTTCGCGAAAATCGCGCGCCAGCTTTTCAGCGTCCGCAGAGCGTTCCACAAGCGCAAAGGTCGTTGAGCCGCTCCCCGACATCAACGCCACGGTTGCCCCGTGGGCGCGAAGGAACTCCTGGTAAAGATCGAGAATGGGATATTTGTGCAGTGCCGGAGCTTCGAGCGAGTTGTAAAAATGCGCTGCGGCGTCCGCCAGGCTTCCTTGCTGAAGCGCTCGAACCAGTTCACGGGCGCGACCAGATCGGCCCTGCACAGCCTGGGGAAAATCCGCAAGCTTCCGGTAAGCCCAAGGAGTGGAAATCCCGAAACCGGGATGAAAAAGCAAGATCGAGACGTTGCGCAGCACCGGAAAACTTTCCAGACGCTCGATCTCCTCGCCGCGGCCTGTGGCCAAAGCTGGACCGTCTGCCAGGAAAAACGGAACGTCAGATCCGAGATTCGAGGCGATTTGATGAAGCGCTCCGACCGCAAGCGGAGCGTCGAACAGTTCATTCAATCCGAGCAAAGTGGCCGCGGCATTGCCGCTGCCGCCTCCCAACCCCGCCGCCATCGGAATGTTTTTCTCCAATTCGATCCGAACGCCTTCGCTGATCCGCGCGGCCCGAAGGAAAGCAGTGGCCGCGCGATGGACCAGGTTGCTTTCGTCCGCGGGCAAATTGGAGTCGCTGCATGTGAGCACCACCGATTTCCCTTCGCGACGGAACCGGAGCCGATCCTGCAAGGGGACTGGTTGCAGGACGGTTTCGAGCTCGTGAAAACCATCCGGGCGTTTGCCGAGAATGTTGAGGATGAGATTTACTTTGCCGTGGGATGACCGTTCGAGCTGCATGGATGAACGAAACAAAAAAGGCGCCAACACCGTGATGTTGGCGCCGGAGTAAAGACTCGAACTAGTAATCGAAAATACGGAAGCGGCTTCCTGGCACCCAGGGCGCGATATCGCCGCCGCTGAAGCCGAGCGAGGCATCCGGTCCGAAGGTTGAATCTTCCACCAAATGCGGACGATACGAGTCCGGGAAGACCGGATCTTCAGGCAGAAAATAGGGATCGTAAGTGGGGAAAGGGGCGGTGACGATTTCAAATGCGCCCACGGCGGTGCGGGCCAGACTGCGATTGAACCCGCGCATGAAACCGGTGGTATAGGCGACCTCGTTGCCTTCCCAAAGCGCGGTTTGCTCCATGGAGCGGCGGATTTCACCGAGCCGGACAAACTCAGTCACATTGTTCAAACCCCGGCCGAATTTGCGTTCGGGACCGGCACAACCAACGGCCAAAAAGGCCACCGCGGCAAGAGAAGCAAGCAAAGAGATGCGCATAAGTATGTTCTTTTGCCGGCAAGGTTAGCGGGTGTTGTTCTGTTGTAAAGCGCGATTTCAAGCACGGCGCAAGTCCATTCAATTCCAGCGAATCGACCCAATTTGAGGCTGCGATTTGCGGTTCGAAAGCAGGTTCGGCATGACCGCACTGAGATTTCGGGCGAGTCCGAAATCGTGCGCGAAAGCTCATGGACACCTGCCAACAATTCTTGATCGAAAAGGTTGCGGAAAAGAGTCGATGGCGCCATCGCTCAAGGAGAGAGATTGCTTGGGATTGCCTGGGCGGATCGATGGACATTGTGCTTGCGACCTCGTTTTTCGATGCGACACTGTGCGCGTGCTTATTGTCAACACATGCAGTCCCAAAAACGCCGGTGCTTTGAACCGCCGCCGGCAAATTCAACGGCCAACCGAGGGGGCTCATTGAGCCGGTTTCCTTTTCGACCCTTCCAATCCCGCGAACCGCTGCACCGCACGAACGGCAAAATTCGGGCGCGCGAAATTCGTGTGATTGATGAAAACAAACAGTCGCTCGGGGTGATGCCGTTGAACGCGGCGCTTCGCATGGCGCAGGAGAAAGGGCTCGATCTCATCGAAATCGCACCCACCGCAACGCCGCCGGTCTGCCGGATTATGGATTACGGGAAGTTCCGCTACGAAGAATCGAAGCGGGAAAAGCAAACTCATCACCGCAATCGATTGAAAGAAATTCAACTCAGCGCGGTGATCGATCCGCATGATTTCGGTGTGAAGCTGGCCCACGCCATCGAGTTTCTCTGCGATGACATCAAAGTGCGCTTGAAGCTCCGCTTCAAGGGACGCCAAAAAGCTCATAAGGAATATGGGTTCGAGGTGATGAACCGTTTCGTGCGGGAAGCGGCGCCGTACGGCCACGCGGATTCGCCTCCGAAAATGCTTGGCGATCGCGATCTGAATGTTCTCCTCACGCCATTGCCAAAGGATAAGCGCGCCAAGAATCCGCGCGCAACCAAGGCTCCCGAAACCGAGTCCAGCAACCCCGCTTCCGAAGCGTCCTCGCAAGCGGACGATGATTCAGCCGCCGGCTGAGCGGGACCACAACGGCTTTATCGGTCGCCACAACCTCACGCGCCGAATTCATCCTGGGCGCGCCGCATCTCGGAGCTTGGCAAATCGAGAATCTTTTTTAACCTGAGCGGGTGCTCGTTTTTCTGAGATTCGTCAGCGTAACCAATGCGGCACTTTGGTTTGGTGCGGTCGTATTTTTTATTTTCGCGGTGCGGCCGACATTTTATGCGGGATCGATATTCAAGATTGTGCCGATGTCGCACTCGGTGGCGGTGGCGCATTTGGTTTTGGACCGTTTCTATTGGTGGCAGTACGGATGCGGAGTGATCGCGGTGATTCACCTCGTGGCCGAGTGGCTTTACGCCGGCAAATCCCTGCAGCGCGGAATTTTTTATGTGGTGATGGGACTTTGGATTTTGACATTGTTTGGGGGGTTCGTGGTGCAGCCGAAGCTGCATCAAGCGCATCGGGATGCCTACGGGTTGAACTCGACGGCCCCGCAAAGGTCTCAGGGAGGCAAGATGTTCGAGTTGTGGAATGCGGTTTCAAAAACGGTGAACATCCTGTCTGCAGTTGGCTTGCTGGTTTACGTTTGGCAGATCACCACGCCCGGATCTTCGCCGCGATTTGTGGGAGGCGCCAAATTCCGAGGTTGACAAACATGGGCCCGTAAGTGTTGGTATTAAACAACGGCGTGCGGAACGCCATTGCAGTAACTGTTGTATGATCTCAAACGAACGTCCATCGCCTTACGGCCATCGTCCTCAGCATTCGGGGCCAAAACCTCCGGTCAATGAGGACACCCTCAAAACCGACAAAATCCAAATTGAACGGAAAACATTTGTCTTCACCTTAAAAGAGAATCCGCGCGGCCGTTTCCTGAGAATTACGGAAGATGTCAATGGACGCCGGGATACCATTATTATTCCCGCCACTGGCTTGGAGGATTTCAAAAAGATCTTCGACGATATGATGAAAGCTTCCGGGGAAATTCCGCCAAAAAATCTCACCTAAGGTCCGATTCCGTTCCGGGTCGAAGTCGCTGTTTGTTAATTGAGGGTTACGACGCTGCCTTGCGCAAAGGGGCATGGCTCTCTTTTCTCCGAGGCTTGAGCCGCGGTACATCTCCCCACAATCCCTCCAAATCATAATGCGCGCGCACATCCGCGCGCATGATGTGTACGATCACATCGAAGTAATCCAAAACCACCCAAGCCGTTTGCAATGACCCGTCCTGCGCTCGCGGCTTCAGCCCGTACTCCGCCTCCAGCCGGTCCGTGATCTCATCCGTAATCGCGCGCAAATGGGGATCGCTGGTCCCGGTGGCGATCACAAAATAATCGGTGATCGACGAGACCTTGCGCACGTCGAGCACGACGATGTTCTCCGCTTTCTTGTTATCCGCCAGTTCACGGCACAAATGAGCCAAATTCCTCGAATCCATGCGGGTTAAAGATGAACCAACTGATTTCAAATATAAAGACGATTGTTCCGGATGACTTCCGCCACCCCGCTGGGCACCAGCCAATCGATCGGTTTGCCCTCCTTCACTCGTTGCCGGATTTGTGATGCCGAAATCGCAATGGGGAAACCTTGCAGGACCACCGCTCGAAAGGGCGCTGGAGGCATTTCCGCAACTTTTCCCGGCCGCGGGATGATGAGGAACTGCACCATCCGCGCCAGCTCGGCGGCGTCGCGCCACGCCCCAAGTTGAGCGACATGATCGGCGCCAATGAGGTAAAACAACTCGGCATCTGCAAATCGCGCCAGATAGGCGCGCACAGTATCGATGGTGTAAGAAATGCCGCCGCGCTCGATTTCCTGGTCGTCCACTTCGCACCCGCTGCAGCCGGCCAGAGCCAGTCGAAGCATTTGCAGCCGTCGCTCGGCTGGCGCGAGTTGCAAGCCGGGCTTGAATGGGGATTGCGCAGCGGGGATGAAGACCACGCGATCCAGATGCAGTTCTTCACGCGCCGCCTGAGCTACCAGCAAATGACCGAGGTGCACCGGGTTAAATGAACCCCCGAACAATCCAAGGCGAGTAACGTGATTTGGCAAGTGGATTGAGTTGAGATGGAAGTCGGCGCTGTCCGCTTAACAACAGCGATTCACGGACGTGTAACGGCGCTCGGTCACCTCGATATAAACGTTTTGAGCGGTTCGCTTGTCGGCGTCTTGCCCTTCGTGTTCGCAAGCAGAGAGGATCGTCGATGGCGCTGCGGCTGGTTTCTCACCATGTCCATGTTCGTGGCACACACTCGACTGAGCGAGCTGTTGTGCGCGATCCAATTGCGCTTCGCCCGAGAGTTCTTTGAGCAGGGCGAAACCCAATGCCAGCATGCTGAACACGCGCAAAGGCCGCCCTTCCACCACAGCGTAATCCGGCAGCCAGACCGGTTCCGATTCGTGCAATTGGGCCAAACGCCGCCGGGCCAGGAGCAGGAGCCATTCGCGCACGCTCAGGAGCACGATCAACACGACGAGCAAAAGAAAGATGGCTGCGACCACCGCATCGAGCAGGTTGTTGAAATGCAGAATGCGATTCGTGCGCACGGCTTTTTCGGCAGCCTCGACCGCGGCGGCAGCGCCGCTTTGCTTCGCCTGCGTAAGCGCCTGTTCGAGCGCAGGCAGGCGCTCGTTCAGTTGCTGCGCTTGCGCCAGAAACCCGATGCGCGGTTCGGAGTGAAAAATCTTCTGCACTCCCGCGGTCATGGTCACGGCAAGCAACCAGACCAAAGGCACGAGCGTAACTAAAGCGAACATGGGCCGGCCCGGCTTCGGCATCGAACCGGCGCTGGCGTTTTGTTGCGGCGTCAGTTGCATCTTCAAAATGATTGTCGTAGCCAGACAGAGCGCGATCGAAGCAAGCAATTGATTGGCGATGCCGAACAATGGCCAGAGAGAATTGATGCCTCCGAGCGGGTCGCGCGCGCCTTGAATCAGAAAATATCCCCAGCCGGCCACGACGACCACGCTGGCTAAAACGTTGGCGCTGACGCTGCGAGTATCACCGAGCGGTTTCCAGAATTGTCCGAGCACATCCTGAATCAAATACCGGCCGACGCGCGTGCCAGCATCCAATGTGGTCAGGATGAACAATGCTTCGAACATGATCGCAAAATGGTACCAGAGATCGAGCCAGCGGCCTTGGGTGACTTTGGAAAGGATTTGCGCCATGCCCACGGCGAGCGTGGCGGCGCCTCCGGTTCGGCCGAATAAAGTTTTTTCTCCCGTTTGCGCGGCCAAAGTTTCCATTTCCTGCACCGTCACTGGAAAACCGGTGGCGCTCACTTTGTTCACGGTGTCCTGCGCGATGGCGGCCGCATCGGCGCCCGCCCCTTTGACATTCATGCTCAGGTACACGCCCGGTTCCAGCGTGCAGGCTGCAACCATGGCCATGATGGCCACGAGCGATTCCAGGCACATTGCCCCGTAACCAATGGACCGGGCATAACTTTCGCGCGTGATGATTTTCGGAGTCGTGCCGCTCGAAATCAGCGTGTGAAATCCGGAGATGGCGCCGCAAGCAATGGTGATGAAACAAAAGGGAAACAGTTTGCCGGCGACGACCAACCCCGAACCATCGACGAATTTCGTCATGGCCGGCATTTTTAAATCGGGCAGCACCACGAACACGCCCAGGACCAGCGCGAATATCGTCCCGAGTTTCATGAACGTGCTGAGATAATCGCGCGGCGCCAGGAGCAGCCACACCGGCAGAATGCTCGCCGCCAGCCCGTAGGCAATGATCGCCCACGCCAGCGAAATATCCCGCATCGTAAACATTTTGGCCCACCCGGCATCGCTATGGACATACTTCCCTCCCCAAACGGCAAGGAGCAGCAGGACAACGCCAAAAGCCGATGCTTCCATGACTTTGCCCACGCGCCAGAACCGCAAGTAGCCTCCCATGAACATCGCGATGGGAATGGTCGCGCCCACCGTAAAAACGCCCCACGGACTTTCGGCGAGCGCCTTCACGACCACGAGCGCCAGAACCGCCAGAAGAATGATCATGATGGCAAGAATGGCCGTGACGCCAATCACGCCAGCGACGGTGTTCAATTCTTCCTTGACCATTTGAGCGAGCGATTTGCCATTGCGGCGCATCGAGCAGAAGAGCACCACAAAATCCTGCACGGCCCCGCCCAGCACCACCCCGATCAGAATCCACAAGGTTCCCGGCAAATAACCAAATTGCGCGGCGAGCACCGGACCGACCAGCGGACCAGGACCGGAAATGGCCGCGAAATGATGGCCAAAGACAATCCATTTGTTGGTCTTTACGAAATCCTTGCCGTCATCATGAACTTCACAGGGCGTGGCCCGCCGGTCGTTCAGCATCAATACGCGGGCTGCAATCCATTTTGAATAGAAACGAAATCCGATGGCGTAAGAGCAAAGGGCCGCGATCAGGATGTATGCGGAATTGATCTGGTCGCCACGATGCAACGCCAGAGTGACATAAGCCCAGGCCCCCAGAATGGCCACTCCCAGCCAAATCAACGCAGATGCGGGTTTTTTCATAAGCGAACCTCGGTCGTTATAATGGAAGGCCATGATCGCGCCTAGAATTTTTCAGGACAATACAAAGGTCCGCGCAAACCGATGACTCCCTC
>JBFMDG010000116.1:0-13424 GCA_040754135.1 Verrucomicrobiota bacterium | reverse complement strand
GCGCAATTTGAAAGGCGAAGCCAAGGGCGCCGTGGTGCATGAGCTTGTTCACGTGGTGCAGAATTATGGCCGGGGACGCCGGGACAATCCCGAAGCGACTCGCCCGCCCGGATGGTTGGTCGAAGGCATCCCGGATTACATCCGCTGGTTTTTGTATGAGCCCCAAAGCAAAGGCGCCGAAATCACGGCGCGCAATTTCGAACGCGCGCGCTATGACGGAAATTACCGGATCACCGCCAATTTCCTGAACTGGGTTGTGGCCAATTACGACAAAGCGATTATCGAAAAGCTGAACAGCGCCTCACGCGAAGCCAAATACAACGATGAACTATGGAAAACGCACACCGGAAAAACCGTCCAGGAACTGGGAGACCTATGGCGCAAAGAACATGAGACTCGCCTCGCTGCATTGGCGCCCGCGGCCGCTCGAAATCCGGCCGGCGGACTCAACATGCTCTCGGAAGCAGAGAAGAGCGCCGGTTGGAAATTATTGTTCAACGGGCAGAACCTCGAAGGCTGGCACAATTTCAAGACGAACACCATTCGCGCGGGGTGGCAGGTCAAAGACGGCGCGCTCGTTTGCGTCGATCCCCACAACGCAGGCGATCTCTGCACGGCGGAGCAGTTCGATTGGTTCGAACTGGAACTGGAATACAACATCAGTCCCGGTGGCAACAGCGGCATCATGTATCATGTCACTGAAGAAGGGCGCGCGGCCTGGGCGACCGGGCCGGAATTCCAGCTCGAAGACAACAAAGAAGCGCGCGATCCAATCCGATGTGGCTGGCTCTACGCGTTGTATCAACCGCCGGTGGATCCGCAGACGGGCAAGCCGCTCGACGCCACCAAACCGGCTGGAGAATGGAATCACATCCGGCTGTTGATCAGTCCGGAACGATGCGAACATGTCATCAACGGCGTGAAATACTTCGAGTACGTTCTCGGCAGTGAAGATTTCAAACAGCGCGTGGCCAGGAGCAAATTCAATCGCATGCCGTTGTTTGCCAAATCGCAGAAAGGGTTCATCGCGCTCCAAGGCGATCACGGCCAGGTTTCATTTCGAAATATCAAAATCCGCCCGGTGCAAGCGGCCAAATAGAAATCACGCTCCGCGCGCGAACGCAGGCTGCGCGCGCGCAGACATGCAAGCAAGCCGAGAGCGTTCGCTGTTTATTTACTGGGTGACTGCGCGGTAGAACCGGGCGTTCAATCCTGAAACCTCGCGATCTTCAATGAACAGGTTGCCGCTCGTGACCGTGTTCGTCGAGATCGGCTTCCAGGAGGTGAGATCGGACGATGCTTCGAGCACATACGTTTGCCCGACCCTGCCTTGGAGCTGGATTCGAGGCGTGCCGGTCGATGAAACCGTGGCCGATAGCAAGGCGCGCAAATTGCCTTGATCCGGTTGATCCAGCGGCAGGTAGAGATTATCCAGAAATACGCCGTCAAATCCGGCGCTGAAATTGGCGTCTTTGGAATAGCGCCATTCCAGGATGTTTAATCCCGCTTGCAACGGGAACAGAAAATTGCGCCAGGCCAGTTCTCCCGACCAGCGCTGTTGCCGCACCCCATTGATGAGGAACTCGAAATAATCCCAGCCCTCCTCGGAACTGACGCGAAAATCAAATGCGCCTGTCCCGCTCAATGTGACGATCTGCAACGTAAGCGAGCTCGATTGCAAATCCTTGGCCGGTCCGGAGCGGGCGGCAAATTTTCCGGTCGCAGTGACATTGCTTTGCACCAGCCAGGGCGCGTTGGCAGAGGTTTGCCAATTGAACGAAAGCAGATTCCCCGATTCAAATCCTTCAATCTGGCGCGTGGCGCGGAATCGCGCCGTCAACGTGTAGCTGCGGTCCATCAACAGCACCAGCGGATTGGCCGTCGAAACAATCGTCCCTTCCCAACGCACGAAAACGAAATCACGATCGGCGGTTGCGGTCACGATCTGAAGTGTGTTCGTCGGATACGACCCGGTCCCGGGCGTCACAATGCCGCCCGGGCTTGGCAGGATGGTCAACGTGTAAGCCGCCGGGGCGGAGTCGTTATTCAGAATCGTGAGCGTGGCCGAACTCTGGCTGCCCAGGCCGACGCCGCCCGTCGGATTGGTCAGCGTCAGGAGAACGGTTTCATCCGGCTCGATGAGATCGTCCTCGACGATGGCTACCATGAATGACTTTTCCGTTTCGCCAGCGGCAAAAATCAAAGTGCCATTCACGCCGGAGTAATCGACCTCTGATTCCGCAGTGCCGGGGGCGATGGTGTAATCGACCTGGATTTCGGAAGCGCTGCTGCCGGTGCGTTTGACGGTGACGGTGGCGGTGCCGGCGCTTTCAGCGACGCGATATTCCGGAGCAGAAAAGGCCACGGCACTTTCATCGTCTTCGATGATGAGGACGGCCGAGCCACCCATCGAGAGCGTCAGGTTTACCGTTTCGTTTCCTTCGCTCCGACTGTCATCGAGGATGGGAATGGAAAAGGTCTTGAGGGTTTCACCGGGCGCGAACTGCAGCGTGCCTCGCGTGTCCTGGTAATCCTCCCCGGCAATGGCGGTTCCGTTCGACGTTGCATAATCGATGCTTGCGGCATTTTTGGTGTTGCCCGTGCGCAACACAGAAATCAGCGCCGTGGCCGTGTTTTCCAAAACCGCAAAAGTCGCCGAACGAAACTGAATAATGCCCGAGCCAAACGCTTCCGAGCCATGGATTCTGGCCACATAATTTCGGCTCAAGCCATCGATGGCCGTGAATTCACCGCCGAGCACGACCGCCGAATCGGCTTGAGCGGCGAGCGCCAGCACCCGGCCGTTGGCTCCCGCGCCGATCTCGTAAGTCACGTCCACCGATCCATCGGCGTTGAGGCGTCCGAAGCGGTTACGTTCCTGGCCATCCAGCAGGGTGAACTCGCCGGCCAGCACGACTTTGCCGTCAGATTGCGCGGCCACTCCGCGAACCTCGGCATTTGCGCCTGATCCCGGAGCAAAGGAACGGTCGAGCGTGCCATCTTCATTCAACCGCGCAATGCGCGCGCGAGTGGCGTCGGCCACGGAAGTGAATTGTCCGCCAATTATGACTTTGCCATCGCTTTGCAACGACAGCGAAGTGACCGCGGCATTCGGCCCATTCAACGGGTCGAACGCCGGATCCAAAGTTCCATCAGAGAGCAATCGAGCCACATAACGGCGCGATTGCCCGTTGATCGATGTAAATCTTCCGCCCAACAGAATCCTGCCATCGGGTTGCAGCGCGATGGCCAGAACGGAATCATTCGGACTGGTCGCAAAGGTGTTGTCGAGCGCGCCGGTGTTGTTCAAGCGCGCCAGGTGCGGACGGCTCGTGCCATTGAACCGGCGGAAATCACCACCGATTAGAATCGAACCATCCCCCGAGACAGCAATCGCCTGCACGATGTCATCCGCTCCCAAGCCTGTGAAAAAGCCGATGTCCACGGTTCCATCTTCATTCAACCGGATGAGATTCACCGCGCGGAACGTGTTGAAAATAGTGAACGCACCGCCGACGAGCAATTTGCCGCCAGGTTCCACGGCCAGGGCGCGCACCGATCCGTCGGGACCCGAACCAGGATTGAAACTTGAATCGAGATAACCATCCGAATGCAACCGCGCCACTCCCGGCATGTTGAAGCCATCCATGGTGGTGAAATCGCCGCCGACAAACACTTTGCCGTCCGCAGCCAAGGCCAGAGCCCAGACTCGGTCATCGGCGCCCAATCCTGGATTGAATTCGTAATCGACCTGGCCCGGGATTTCGTTGTCGAGAATGGTCACGATGGAATTCGTGGACGCGCCCAGTGTCGTCGCCCCGGGCAACGAGCCGGGCGCAGGGCCGGCGGGATTGCGCAAGCCGACGCGGAACGTTTCGTGGCCTTCACCCAAAACGTCATCGTTGATTTCGATGACGACGGTCTGATTGGTTTCACCCTTGCGGAATTGGAGCGCTCCGGTGCCATCGGCGGACGGCACCCACTCATCGCCGCGGAAGGTGATCGTTTGCGAAGTTCTGATGTAATCGTTTCGCAATCCGCTCCGCGCAGTTTCATCGGTAGTAAAAATCTCGACCGACACGGGGTTCACAGTGCCGCCGAGGCGTTGCACATTGATGGCCACCTGGCCAACGTATTCGGCCGCGGAAAATGCGGGCGCACTGAATTCCAGGGTGCACTCGTCATCGACGATCGTGAGCACGGCCTGCCCGCCCGAGCCAATCGAGGCGCCCACCACATTCGTGAGCAGGAGTTGCACGGTTTCATCCCCCTCCAGGAGGGCATCATCCAAAATGGGAATGGTGAAGGTTTTTGAGGTTTCCCCCGGAAGCAATCGCACGGTGCCGGAAGCCGCGGTGTAATCGAGCGCGTTCGTGGCTGTGCCATCAAGGGTTTGATAATTCACGGAAACGTCCAGCGATTCGATGCCGCTGCGTTGCACGCGGATAATCGCGTTGGTGGCGTTTTCATTTACTTCGAATCCGGCCGCTGCAAAATTCAGTTCGGTATCGTCATCGGAAATAAACACACGCGCCGTATTCTGCCCTCCCAAGGGACCGCCGCCAGTCGAGTTGCTCAGCAGCACGCTGAAAGATTCTTCGGGTTCGACGAGCAAATCATTCACGAGAGGGACTTCGATGGTTTTGAGAATCTCTCCCGGTGCGAAGAAGAGCGTGCCCGCAGTGGTGACAAAATCGAGCGCTGGCGCCGCCGTGCCCGGTTGAGTCGTGTACTGCACACTGGCCAGGATGTTGGTGTTTCCGCCGCGAATGACCGTGACGTTCGCTACCGGCAAACCTTCCGAAAATCGAAAAGTCGTCGCCGAAAATTCAATGTTGCCGTCGTTATCGTGGATGATGATTTCCGCCACCGCGTCGGATCCGATTTGTCCTCCGGCAGCGCTGATCAACGTGATGCGCACGGTTTCATCCACTTCCGTGGCGGGATCGTCCAATGGAACAATCGGCAAATCCACTTGAGCGCGGCCGGCCGGGAAAACGAGACGAGTCCCAACCGATTCGAAGTCCACACCATCACTGGCGGAACCGGTCACCTGAAAGAAAACTTCCAAAGGCGAATTCAACGGGCCGGTGCGCTGAAAGGAGAGCAGCGCCGGTTTCGGTCCCGCTTCATTGCCTTCCCCATCCGCCACCGTCACGGTCACAATGTTCGTGTCGTCGTCGAGAATCGAGTAGGTGTGCGTGCGATAAACGTCAAAATAGGCGTTGATCGGCGGGATCACCATATTCGTGGTGATAACAATATTTGTAACGGAAATGTTGGGGTCGTTGGGATCGGTGGTGATGTTGGTTTCGTAGCTGTATTCCTCGTAAGGCGGCCGGTCGAGCAGGGTGACAAGAATCGTTTCGCTCAATTCCACATCCGAATCGTTGATCCCAGTGAGGACGATATTGGTGACGAGCGGCAATGCGCCACCCGGATCGGGCGGGAAAATGATCATGCCGGTGCTGAACACCAAACCGGTGTATTGCGACACGCGCGCCGGGTCGGTGGGCGGAAAGAGCGTTTCACTCGGCGTGCGGATTCCTTCGAAATCGAGATCTTCGATCGCCGTGCCTCCGGTCACGGCGTAGAAATTAGTCACGCCGGCATTGTCGCCGGGATTCGAGCTGACCGAGACGCTCAGGACAATCTCCGGATTGGATTCGAGTCCCTGGCTGGTCAGCAGAGTAAACCCAATCGCCGGCCGATTGCCGGTGTCGTTGTCATTGAGATTGACCTGGGCCACTGGGGTTGCGCCGAGGTTGTAGGTGGCGTTTTCGAGCAATTCGACAAAGATGGTTTCCGTCTGTTCCCGGTAAGCGTCGTCAATGCCGGTGATGGTAATGCGCGCGAAGCTGGCCCCGGCCGGAATCCGCACGCGATTGCCAATCGCCACAAAATCCGATTGGTGAATGGCCGTGCCGGCCACCCGGAAATTGACGAACAGATCGGTCGCCGTTGTGCCAACGCGGCGGACGGTAAACTCGCCGAAATCTCCGGTTTCATCCGCGGTGTTATCCGAGGCATTGATCGTGACGGTCGGAATTTCGTTGTCCTGGATCACCACCGTCGCCACATTCGGAATGCCGATGTTGTATGTCGTGGAATCGGCGACAAACACCTCGACTGTTTCATCCAATTCGAGCTGGGAATCTTCGCGCGGCGTCAATGTGAGACGGGCGATACTGTTGCCGGCAAAGATCGTAACCGTTCCACTCAATGGCGCGTAATCGCGTGTCAATGTGGCGGTGCCGCGCACAAGAAAGCTGACCTGCAAATCACGGTTCAGATCCCCTTCGCGGACGAATGTGAATTCTCCTGTATTCCCGCCTTCGGTTGCGATCGAGTCCGTCGCATAAACAGCCACTTTGGGCAGATCATCATCCACAATCACGGCGGTGGCTTCGGATTCGGCGCCGAGGTTGTATGCCGGATCGGCCTTGACCGCGATATGGACCGATTCATTGCCCTCGACAAATTGGTCGTTCAACGGAAAGACATTCAGGAGGATCACATCCTGGCCAGAAGCAAACCGGGCTTCGCCGCTCAGCGTGGCAAAGTCGGCGCCATTCACGGCGGTGCCGGACACCTCATATTTCACCGTCAATTCCTGATCGATATTTCCAACGCGCTCCAGAAGGTAAACCGCGGCGTCATTTTGATTTTCAACGGCAACGGTATCGGCCAGGAACAACGTGATGGTGGGCACCGTGGGCGCGTCATCGTCCTCCAGCCGCAAACTGTTTTGTGTCGGAACCCCGGTGTAGAAATCTGGATAAGCGAGCATCCAGGTCGGTTGACCGTCAATTTCCACAATGTCCCAGCCGGGAATGCTTACACTCGGAAAATAATTCGTGTTGCGCACCACATTCGTTTGTTCCTGCAGCCCCAGAGTGACAATTTCAGGCCCTTCATAAATCGTATCCTGGATCGGAGTGACCACGACATTGGTGACGACTGCTCCCGCATCGAGCGTTACTTCTTCCGGAAATTCCGCGTAATCGTCCACTGGCAAAGCGCTGCCCGAAGCGGTGAGTTTTACGGTTAACGACTGGTTCGTCGGACCGAGACGCAGCAGGACGAATTGCGCCGTTTTCAAAGCGGCTTCCGAGGCGGACCCGTCGGGAATCACCGCCAACTGCGGAATGGGTTCCGCTAGAAAATCGGCGTTCTGCGCATCGGCATCGATGAGGGTCAATGGATTGAGAAAATTGCGCGGTCGAGTGATGTAACCATGCAGGTAGGCGCCACAAACGTAACTGTTCGAACTCAGGTTCACCAACGTGTAACGGCCATCGCTGTCGGTGAAAGTGTAAATGTGTTCCGGCAGGTTGATCGTGCGGTTGGTGGTCAACATGCCATTGTGCACGCGCACGCCCTGCACCGGCTTGCCAAAAGTGTCCAGCACCTGCCCGGAAATGCGCAAAGTGCCCGGCGCCCCGATCGTGACCACGAGATGCGTGCTGGTGACGCCGCCTTTCATGTCGCTCACGACACAACGGACAACGAATTCGCCATTCGTGGACCATGCCTTCGTGACCACCGGCGAATTGAGCCCGAATGTTTCGTCGCCAAAATCCCAGTGGTACGCCACCGCATCGCCATTCGGATCGCTGGCTGACGCGGTGAAGCTGATCGGTTGCCCAGGCACGGCGGTGGTGCGGCTGGGAGCCACGCTCAATTGCGGCGGTTCGTTGGTCAGGAACAAACCGACGTTGACGACCACATCCATCCAGGTATGGCCCTGTTCGGTGCCGCGACCTACCGGCGTGATATGAATCATGGCGGCGGGATCGGAGAAGGTTCGCCCAACAACGAGGGCGGAATCATTTCTCAGCCGGCGCGTGCCCGGGGTAGTATCGAGCAGCACGCCATTGCCGGCGGTTCCGGAGAAACTTCCCCAGTGCAATTGCAGTCCGTTGGCCAGCGCCGGATTGTTCGGAAAGAGGCTGCGAATCGAACCCCAGTAAAGGCGCTCGGCATCTTTCTCGATCACCAGGGCCTGCGGTTTGCCGCGAACCAGCGTGGGATGATCAAAAGCGTAAATGCGGTTCGTGCCACTGTTCTCGACAAACAAAATCTCCGACGGTGGCAGCCAGTTGAGATAAAACTTCGACATGGCGTTGAAATGATTTTGGTACCCTCCCGCCCCGCCCATGGTGTCGAACGGATCGCCATATTCAATATCGAGTCCGGGTCCGATGATCGAGTCGCGTCCCACCAGGCTGTCGTTATCAAATGGGTAATTGTTCGGATTCGGCGGCAAACCCGGGCGCGTGGTGTCCCAATAATTGGCGTGGAGCAATCCGTAATTGTGGCCGAGTTCATGGCAGATGACGCCGGCCGCTCCCGTTTGCAACCACACGCCACGCGCACCCACATAAGCCAGCCCGCCCCAGTCAAAACCCGGCACGGAAGTGTGGATGACCATGTCGAGGTCGTAATTCAAGTAATCGTAACCAGCGGCTTTCGTCACCGCGCGGGCATCGCGCTGCAAAGCATCCTCGCCAAACGCGCTGTACCAAAGCTTCGTCTGCGGCAACGTCACCAGCGCAGCGACGGTCGTAATGATCGCGGTCGAGCGATAGGAGTTATCGACGAAGAACTGATTCACATCCACCATCACGTTGTAGGCGTCCGCCTCCGTAATTGGCTCCGTCGGATCATCCGGAAAGCGCACCCGCATGAAGAGCAACGTTTTGGTCCCTTGCGTGATGCTCACCTTCGCGTCCGGCGGCGGCGCGCCTGACGGCGGACCGGCTTTCAGCTTTTGCCCATGCGCGCGCAAAGATTTTTCCGCTGCCATAAAGCGCTCGTTGACTTGTTGCGCATGACCCGGCCGGCAAAAAACGCGGTAATCATGACCTAATCGAACCCAGGTTTCTTCCGGTAACGACGCGGCACGCGCGCCCGAGACCGAGCAAACAGCATCCACCGGGAGCGTTTTCGCGCGTTGCAAATCGCGCGCTTCTTCCGGTTCGAGGAATTGCATCGGCTCTTCATGAACCGCCATGGCGCCGTTCAATGCGATGCCGTGCATCGCCAGGCCATTTTCGGTGGTCTGATGCAACCGCCGCCCATACACATAAGCGCGATAGGTCTTTTCTCCGAGGGTAACGCGGCGTCGAATCGGTTCATCGAGGGCTTTGCCCGCCAGGGGGACTGCGCCGAGCACGGCGTAATCACCCCGGCCGTTCACACGCTCTTCGAGCAGGCTGGTGATGGATTCGGGCAATTGACGCCGGATGCGGTAAGGGATCGCTTCGCTCAAGGCCCGTTGCGGATCGGTGTTAATCAACCGGCTCAACGCCTCGCGTCGTGACTCGGCCAAAGCCACGCCCGAATCGAGGAGTCGCGCGCGCGATGCCGGATTGGCCTCGCTGACGTAACGTTCCGTCCAGTTTTTGAATTCTTGAAATACCGAGGACGCCGCGGGTGCGGACGGTGTCGTCGATTTTGGCGTCGAAGGGGCGCCGGTGACCGTTGGGGCTGATACCGCGCGGTTTGCAGTGCTTGCTGCCGCTTGTTTGGGTCGTTTTTGGGACGTGTCCGGTTTGGCATAAACCAAACGCGCGGATGCGGATTTGTTCTGGGGAGCGCTGCTTTGGAAAAGCAGCACCACTGCGGATATTAAGAGCCCGAGCAGGACCCAACGTGCGATTTTCATGAGGTAATACAGGTAAATGCAGCCATTGAACCGACCGCAGTAAACCATTTTTAATTCAGTGATGGCAAACGATATGTTCAGGCGGCTGAAAAATATTTTCGCTCGAACGCTCCTGCAGGAATGCCTGAGATTCGCCTGGTGTTCACTGCAACGGAGTAGCCAACGGAAATGCGATCGGCGTCCCGCCTGTCATTGCTTTTGTCGAAAACCTTCTCGCAAACTTTTTCGAAAGGATTCTCGATCGACAAAGTGCGCGACGAAGTTTCGACAAAGGTGTGATCGCAAAAACTCCACACACGTCACAGACCCGCGCTCCGCGTTCCGAAGCGTAACTTTTACCACCCGCAGCGTCCCATCCTTAAGTCCCTCGCCAATTCCGGCGCACCGGGCTGGCGAAGCTGCTGCGAGTCACAGACGCCGCGCTCCCCGGGGCATTTCCGGGCGTCCTGAAATCCCCTTTGACAGCACGGGAGGTGGTTGGCATCTTTTCGGCTCAATTAAATTTCGTTGTGCGTTCTCCCAACCCTTGAACGACGCGGCGAATCCCAAACTTTATGTCTGAACTTGTTGGAAACCTTTTGGTCGGCCAATCCGGCGGACCGACGGCTGTCATTAACGCAAGCATCGCCGGCGTCATTCAAGAGGCCGGCCGTCACCTTTGCATCGAAGAAATCTACGGCGGACTCAACGGCATCTACGGCATTCTTCGCGAAGATTTGATCGATTTGAACGAGGAAAAAGCCCGCACCATCGAGGGATTGAAATTTACTCCCGGGGCCGCTCTGGGCACCTGTCGTTACAAAATTGATTTCCAGAAGCGCGCCGAACAGGCCGCTCAGGATATGAATCGGCTGTTCGAGATTTTCCAGGCGCACAACATCCGCTACTTCTTTTACGCGGGTGGAAACGATTCCCAGGACACCTCGAACCAAATTCATAAAGAAGCCATCCGCCGCGGCTACGACCTCCGCGTCATCGGTGTTCCCAAAACCATCGATAACGATTTGCCGCATACCGATCATTGCCCCGGCTACGGATCGGTCATCAAGTACAACGCCACCACGGTCATGGAAATCGCCGCGGATGTCGGTGGCATGGCCACCGAAGAAGGGGCGTGCTGCATTATTGAAGTTATGGGCCGGTCGGCGGGATGGATTGCCGCCGGCACGGTTTTGGCCCATCGCCAGGCCGGCGATGCGCCCCATATCATTTTGCTGCCGGAAGTGCCGTTCGAAGAGAGCCGCTTCCTCGCGAAAGTCAAAGAAGTTGTTCGCGCTTTTCGCAGTTGCATCGTGGTCGTGGGCGAAGGATTGAAAGACGCCGCCGGTCAGGAAATCGGGGCCGATAAATCGCGGCTCGACGCGTTTGGCCACCCGGTTTTGTCGGGCGCAGCCGATCGCCTGGCGGAAATCGTCCAGAACAAGCTCAACACCAAAACGCGAACGGTGAAGCTCGGTTATTCCCAACGTGCGGCGGCGCATCTGGCCAGCGGCACGGATGTGGCCGAAGCGGCGGCTTGCGGCGAAGCGGCGGTCCGCGCCGCCGTCGAAGGCAAGAGCGGATTTATGGTCAAGATCGTCCGCCTGCAAAATAATCCCTACCGCTGGACGACAGATTTGCAGCCGCTCGATGACATTGCAAACGCGGTGCATTTGCTGCCTCGGGATTGGATCGATGAGGAAGGATTTCTCCCCAACGAGAAGTTCAAGGAATACGCCCGCCCATTGATTGAAGGCGAGGTGCATGTGCCGATCGAAGGGGGCCTGCCCAAGTTCTCGGTGCTGGAAAGAGTCCCGGTGGAACGCCGGCTCACTCAATTCCAAAAGCGGGACCAAAGCGGAACGGAGTTCTTCACCAAGCCTGCAGTGACCGCCTGAACGATTTGTCAACGCTGCCGGCAATCGCATAACACGCGCGATCGCCGGGACGGTTGTCGCCGCGGACGAAAGCAGCGCCGAACCGGGCGGCGCTCGCTTTGCTCAACGCGCAGGACGACGAAGGGGCAGCCCTGCCGCGCGGTTTTTCGCCTCGGCCAATTCGAAATCGTAATCGACACGCCGCAACTCGATCGTGCCTGCTGGCAAATCGTAAATGACGTAAGCCGCTCTCGGGTTGCCGTCCCGCGGTTCGCCGACGCTTCCAACGTTCACGAAATATTTTCGGCCGGGTTCAACGCGAACGGTTGAAAAGGTCCCTCCGCGAATCGAGCCATCCCGCACAAACGCCATCGGCACGTGGGTGTGGCCGTAAAAGCAGACCGCGGTTGTTTGATATGTGAAACTCGCGGCGGCGAGGAGTTTGTCGAAAACGTATCCCCACCGTTCCGGCTCATCGAGTGTGGCGTGGACGAGTGTAAAGTTCGCGAGCGCGCGGACATACTTCAACTCGTTCAACCATTGCTTGTCCTCGAGGGTCAGTTGCTGCCGGGTCCACTGGATGCCGGCGGCCGCGCGGCCATTGATCAGGTCGAGAGGACATTCCGAAGCGCCGTATTCATCATGGTTGCCTTTGACGCAGGGCATGTTCATCCGGCGCACGATTTCGAGGCATTCCTTTGGGTTGGCATTGTAGCCGACAATATCCCCCAGGCAGGCGTAATGGGTGCACCCTTGATGTTGCGCATCCGCGAGGACTGCGTTCAGTGCTTCGAGATTGGAATGAATGTCGCCAAGGAGCGCATATCGACACCTCACGTCAATCATACCGGATTTCACGGAACGAAAAAGAAAACGTTACAGAAAAACTGCGTTTGTTTCCGCGCTTCGAGCAGGTCGATTGCATCTCAAATGTTTGGCGAAACGACCGGAAGCGCAATGCTTCGCCTGCTCCAGACTAAAAAAGTTTGAAACGACTTGCCATTGGAATGCGTGTCGATCCTAAATGGACCACCGCTGTGAAATCGACTGGCGCTGATACTCTGAAAACGCAACCGACCTTGCTTTCACGGGTGCGTCGCGGGGATGAGGAGGGATGGACCCGGTTTTACGCAATGTATGAGAATTTCATTTATTCCTGCGGCCGGGCGGCCGGATTGACTCCTGAGGAGTCGCGCGACTTGGTGCAGGAAACGATGATCACAGTGCAGCATTACATCACGCATTTCGTTCCCGATCCCCATCGCGGAAAGTTTCGCACCTGGCTGAGGACCATCGTCCAATCGCGCATTGCCGATCAATTTCGGAAAAAGAAATCCAACCCGCTTGAAAAATCGGCCGCGCGTTCGATCCCAGACGATTCCACGCAAACTTCCACCACCCACCGCATTCCCAATGTCAATGAGGTGGAACTGGACCGTCTCATCGACGGACAACTCGAACAGGCCATTCTGAGCGAAGCGCGGCGCATCACCAAAGAAATGGTGGCGATCGAACAATACCAGGCTTACGACCTTTTCGATGTGCAGGAACTCAGCGCTGGCGATGTTGCCCTCTCCCTTGGCATCAGTCCTGTCGCGGTCCGCGTGCGCGCTTTCCGCGTCCGACAATGTGTCAAACGACAGGCGCGGCGCATCGCTGCCCAATTGGAACGCCGCCGTCCAGGCGCCAGGTAAGGAGCCGGAATGGACCGAGGACAACCGCATTTGGAATTTCGGGGAATGGAACCCGGTTACGAGTATATCCGCGAGATTGCCAGCGGCGGGTACGGGTATGTTTACCTTTTCTCCCGGCGACAGGGCGATCAACTCCAGTATGTGGCCGGTAAATTCATTTACCGCCATGTGTTCGGTCCGCTCGAGGATCCATCGAGCGCGGCG
>JBFMDG010000115.1:0-13446 GCA_040754135.1 Verrucomicrobiota bacterium | reverse complement strand
GCTACACGCGTCAGAAAAACACAGGCGCCTTTCGCGCGGGAACGTTGCTGCGGCTTATAAAGCCGCGCTCCGGAGCCCATTTCGCGCGGGAACGTTGCTGCGGCTTATAAAGCCGCGCTCCGGAGCCCATTTCGCGCGGGGGTGTTTCTGCGTTTTATCAAGCCGCGCGCCGTCAGTTTAGTCCTGAGCATGGGTTCAGTGTCTTTGCTCATCCTGAAAACGGGTGTTGGTCCGATAGGCAGGTTCCAGAATTCCTGTTTAATCGAACTCGATGTTCGCCTGAGTTTTTTCTCAGAGAACGCGTCCGGTTGGCGCAGATCGGGCGCAAAGGAATTGGATTTTGGATTGAGAAATATTTGGAAACTGGGGAAACGATTTTCTCTGCCAACCCAGGTTGTCCGGCAGGGCGCAAGTTCTGCCGGACGCCATTTTGTTTACCCTCTGGCGAAGCCTTTGTTCTTCTGTTCATTCACTGGTTATGAAGACCCCGATGACGACGCAACCGCAACGCATTGCCAATGACCACAAGATCCGACAGCCCCATCGCCAGCGCGGAAAGGATCGGGCTAAGGAAGCCAAACATGGCGAGCGGGATGGCCGCTGCATTATAGAAGAAGGCCCAGAAAAGGTTTTGTTTTATGGTTCTTAGGGTCGCCTGGGCCAGACCGAGCGCCTCGGGAATCGCCTGAATGTCCGATTTCAATAAAATGATATCGGCAGCTTCGCGCGCGACGTCGCTGGCCTGACTGACAGCGACGCCCAGATCGGCCTGTTCGAGCGCGGGGGCATCGTTGATTCCATCGCCGATAAAAGCGAGCCGTTCGCCCTGGCCTTGCAGTTCCCGCACGATTTCGGCTTTGCGTTCCGGACGAATTTGGGCGAACACCTGGTCGCGAGGAATTCCTACCTGGTCCGCAATCGCAAAAGCGGTGAGGTCATTGTCGCCCGTGATGAGAAAAGTTTTTTTGCCCTGGCGATGCAAACGAGTGACCACGTCCGCGGCGTGCGCCTTGATCTGATCGCGCAACGCAATCAGGCCAACCAGTTCTTGGTCGCGTGTTAAACCGAGGAGCGTGGCGCCTTGGCTGGACCATTCCTGAATCCAGGACTCGGCTGGGGAGACGCTAATTTGGTTTTGCTTCAACCAGGCCAATGAACCGAGCCGGAAATGGGCGCCGCCATTTCGATCGTCGTGCAAAGTGGCTTCGACACCGGCTCCGCGAATTTCCTGCCAATCCTGCACCTTGAACTTGCCATCGCCCTGCGCGGCCACGGCGCGGCTCAAGGGATGATTCGACGGCTTGGCCAACGCCGCCGCCAACGATTGAATGTCGCGGGCATCGAGGTGACTCGATGCCACGGCGTGAATGGCAGCGACACTTGCTTTGCCTTGCGTGAGCGTGCCGGTCTTGTCGAACACGACCGCGGTCAGGCGTCCGGATTTTTCGAGGGCCACGCCATCGCGAATAAGAATTCCGGCGCGAGCGGCAACGTTGGTTCCGGCCATGATGGCTACAGGTGTGGCGAGTCCCATGGCGCATGGGCACGCAATGATGAGCACGGCGGCGGCATGATAAACCGCGGAAGCCAAAGGACCGGCCGGCGTGTGCGCTTTCCACAAGAAAGGTTCCAACCATTGAGTCACGAGCAGAGCGGATTCGGGCGCCAACCCCCACCAAAGCGCGGTTCCCAACGCGATCATAACGACAATGGGAACGAACACACTGCTGACGCGGTCGCCGAGTTTTTGAATATTGGCGCGGCTCGATTGCGCGCGTTGCACGATTTCGATGATGTGCGCCAGGGCCGTTTCCTCGCCGATGGCCGTGACACGCATCAGCAAACGGCCGCTTTGATTGGCGGTGCCGGCAAAGAGCTTTGCGCCCGGCTTTTTGTCCACGGGAAGCGATTCGCCCGTGAGCATCGATTCATCCACGGCGCTGGCCCCTTCAATCACTTCACCGTCGGTCGGCACGCGATCACCGGGTTTCAATACGACGCGATCCTCCTGGCGTAATTCTGCGACGGGCACTTCGGTTTCAGAACCATCAGGACCGAGGCGCCGGGCGGTTTGAGGCGCCAGGTTGAGCAAAGC
Organism: Verrucomicrobiota bacterium; assembly: GCA_040754135.1. Classification (GTDB taxonomy): domain Bacteria; phylum Verrucomicrobiota; class Verrucomicrobiia; order Limisphaerales; family SIBE01; genus JBFMDG01. The sequence goes on along the minus strand of JBFMDG010000115.1, from coordinate 11,351 downwards.
CTTCAAGGAAGAAGCGGCGCGCGCGCTGACTTTGGTTTCGAGCCAATGACCGACGCTGATCAAGGTGATGATGGCAGCCGATTCCATGAAGAATAAATGTCCGGTCCAACCGGAAAAGAGGCCCCAGACGCTGTAAACGAACGCTGTGGTGGAACCGAGGGCGACGAGCGTATCCATGTTGGAACTGCCCATTTTGAGCTGGCTCCAGGCGCCGAGATAAAATCGCGCGCCACCGAAAACCTGGATTGGCAGCACGAGGAAAAAAGCCAGCCAATGGTACCAGCGCTCCATGCCCACGCCCAGGACCCATTCAAAAACCAGGAGCGGCAGGGTGAGGATCGAGCCGATGACAACATTGAATTTCCAACCGGCGAACGGGGACCAACTGGATCGGGTGGAACGCGACATCGGTTCCGCGAGCCATTCGGCTTCATAACCGGCGCGTCGCACCGATTCCACGAGCGCATTCGGATCCGGTGCGGCCTCGGCCTGCCATTGCACCGTGGCCTGGTTTTGTTCGAGTGAAACGGAGACGCTTCGCACGCCCGCCACATGTTGCAATGCCTGGTTGACGGATCGGACGCAACCGCTGCACGTCATGCCTCGCACGGTGAGCAGGGAAGTTTTGGCCACGGGACGAGCCTGGTATCCGGCCGATTCGATGGCCTCGATCAGTTTGGACGGATCGGTTTGGGCGCCTGGTTGCCAGGTGATTTCGGCGCGATCAGGAAGTTCCACGTTGACGCGCGAAACGCCGGCGACGTTTTGGATCGCTTCGGTGACGTGCCGGGCGCAATTCTGGCAGGTCATGCCGCCGATTTGCAGTTGCGTGCTCGGCGCCGGTTTGGCGTGAATGGTTTGGTCGCGGGTCGCTGCCATCGGGACCAACCTCACAAAGAAGCGCGCCGGCGTCAAATTCGCGTTGACCCTCGGAAAGCCATTTCATACTTTGGCCAGGTTCAACTCAGAACCAAAAACAAAGCTATGAATACAATCGTTCCACTGATCAGTTCCGGAGTGGCGGGCCCGTTGGGTGTTCTGCATCTGCCCCGCCTCTGGCTCAAAGTCTCGCTCGAAGCCCGCGGCAAACTGGCTCCCGGTTATCCAGGCGCTGGCAAAGGTTACGATCAAATGGTCATCGATGCCCTCGGGCTGAATCGGGACGCCGTCATCAACCATATCCAGACCAACCGCCCAACCTATCCTCAGTTTGAATCCTGGGTGAAGGAGCAGCCCGGCGTCAAATTGGACAAGGCCACAGTCGAAAGTCTCAACGCCGCCATTCGCGGTTACATCCATGACGATGCCACGCGCAAGAGCATTCTCTCGGCAAACGGCATTGCCGACGATGGCAGCGCCCCGCGCGACGCGGTGAACCTGAACAATCTCGATGATTGGAAAGAATTCTGGGAAGCGGAGTTGAAGTAAATCGATTTGAATTGAAGTTGAATCGCATGAAAGCCGCAGGCAGGTCCTGCGGCTTTTTTGTTTCAACTCACCTCCGGGGAGGGAGAGACGATTTCGGCAGGGCTGTAAGCCGAATTCTGTCTGCGCTCCAGGTGGAGCGGAGAGAATCATTTGTCTGAGCAGCCTGTACCCGAAACCTGTCCCGCGCGAACGGGACATGGAGCGGGCCGCTCCGCGGTTTCCTATTTGGCCTTGCTCCCGATGGGGTTTGCCATGCCTCCGCGATTGCTCTTGGAGCGGTGGGCTCTTACCCCACCTTTTCACCCTTACCTCGGATAACACACACGGATCGGTTACCCGAGGCGGTTTATTTTCTGTGGCACTTTCCGTCGGGCCCCAGCGCTTGCGCGCCGAGACGCCTCCCGCGTCTATCCCGGGCTCTGGCTTGCGCCGGCTCAGGTTACGCGGCATCGCGCCCTATGGAGTTCGGACTTTCCTCCTCCAGCTTGCGCCGGAAGCGATTCTCCGCCCTGCCGAAATCGCGCCTAAAGTAGCTGAACCCCTTTGGAAAAACAAGGGTTCCAGCGCCAAAGCAAAATCAGGCAAAACCAGGTAGAAACAAGCGCTCAGATTCATCGGATAACCCCATCAGCATCGCACTCAGGCCGCAGCGGACGCTTCATCCTGAATGTGCGTGCGCCCGCGATAGAACGGCGAGACGATCGCAAAAATCACCGCCGTGATCAGCATGGCTTTGGCGAAGAACAAAAAGAACGCGGCCCCTTGCAGCTTCACCGTGCCATCAGGATTCTGGATGAAAAAATTCACAAACGCTGTGAACACGTTCCCGAAAGAAATCGCAGCCAGGTACGTGCACATAACCAGTGACTTCAATTTTCTCGGAGCCTGAGTGTAGGCAAACTCGAGGTGCGTGACCGAAACCATGATCTCGGCCGCGGTGATGACGACGTAAGCGAGGATCTGCCAGAGCACATGGGGCCGCTCCCCGGCATCGATGCGCATCTGCGCCAGGGCCACAATCAAAAAGGCCAGCGCCGCCGTGAACAGGCCCATGCCGATTTTGCGCAATGGCGTTAGCCGCCAGACTTTGTCGATCAGCGGATAGATCACATACGAGAACAAGGGCAGCATCGCGAGGATGAACAACGGATTGACAGTTTGGATTTGTGCCGGAAGCCAGACACGCCCGAAAAGGGTCCGGTCCATGGCATCGGCCTGGTGCACCCAGGAGGAAGCGGTTTGTTCCCACAGGCCCCAGAACATCGCAGCGAAGGGCACGGGAATGAGCAGGTAACCGAGAGTCACCCAGGTTTCGCGCGTAAAGAATTCACGCGCGAATGCGGCCGGACCGGCGGGCGGGATGTGAACGAATTGCTTTCGGCCCATCCAGAAAATGATAGTGGCGATGCCCATGAAAATGCCTGGAACACCGAAGGCAATGCTCGGGCCATGATGTTCCAGAAGAAATGGGATCAAGAGCGTGGACGCCGCGGAACCGAAATTGATCGAGAAATAAAACCAGCTGAAAACGCGCGACAGCAAATGCTGATTGGAAGCGCCAAATTGATCGCCCACGATGGCGGAGACGCAAGGTTTGATGCCGCCGGCGCCCAACGCAATCATGGCCAGCCCAATGCCCAATCCCAATCGCGTATGGTCTAACGCGAGTGCGAAATGCCCCATGCAATAGACGATTGAAAGCGACATGACCGTCCAAAACTTCCCGAGCAACGCGTCGGCGAGCAAAGCACCGACAATGGGCAGGAAATAAACCGCCGAGGCGAAGGTATGGTACCAGGCGTCGGCCTGAGCGTGCGGCATGACCGCGAGGTTGCCTTGCGTATCCGCCAGGTATTTGGTCATGAACACGACCAGGATGGATCGCATGCCGTAATAACTGAACCGTTCGGCCGCCTCGTTGCCGATGATGTAAGGGACGCCCGGGGGCACTCTGTCTGTCTTCAGCGGTGCGGTGAGATATTGGAATTTAGCCATGGAAATCGCTTAGAGTTCTCGGTGCAAACGCACACGGAATGGCGGCACCCAAACGAAGCAATCAGGGTGGCTTGGCGTTGAGTGCGCCTCGGGTTTGCGTCGCATGCGCGCCGACTATTTCAAAAACCTCGATGCGGCTCCAGAAAAGAATTGGCGCACGGCGGTTGAGGAATGGAAGCCGATTGAAACCCGCAAGAACTGCGTGGTTTCTGCGGCGGAATGAATGCCTTACCGCCGAGCGTGAGAATTGTTGGACCTGAATCGCCGCGTTGCCGCAGCGATCAAGCGGCTTCTGAGACAGGCAGGCGGCCGTTTTTCTTGAAGCGCGACTTTTTGATTTTTGGCTGCACGTCGGGCACGGAGGGACCGCGCGCCTGTTTGAAATGGATTTTCGACCGAAGCATGAGGGTTCCGAGCAACAAATCCGCAAGCGGCAACACCACGTTGAAATTTTTATGCATGTAGCGGTGATGGAGCAGATGATGTCCATTCAACCGAAAGAAGATTCCCGAGCGCTCGACATGGCGGCGTTTCGGCAAATGCATGCACCAATGCATGTATTCGTAGGCCGCATAATAGAGGGTGCAGGCCACAGCGCCTCCGCAAAGCATACCCCATTTGCGCGACCAGACGGCCGCGATAAGGAAGGGCAAAACACAAATCGCGATCAGCACCGGACCATTCCACCAGGCCATGGGAATGGTGTGTTTATCCGATTCGCGGATCAGATGGTAAGTATGATCGGCGCGAAAGATCTGATGATGAATCAGGGTATGGCGCTCGAATGGGTAACGCCATTTGCCGACGGGGCGATGCATGGCAAAGCGGTGCAGGGTCCATTCGAAAAACGAGGCGACGACACAGCCCAGGATAAAACCGAGGGCCGTCCAGAATAAGAACCAGGACATGTGTGAGTGGGGTAGATGGATTGATGGGGGTTGGAGGTAAAAAATTTAGCGGAGCCGGTAAGTAATTCGGGCTTTGGTCAGGTCATAGGGGGACATTTCCACGCGCACGCGATCACCGGCGGTGAGCCGGACCCAATGTTTGCGCATTTTACCGGAGATATGCGCCAGCACTTCATGTTGATTGCCATCGAGGATCACACGAAACATGGTCCCGGGCAGCACGGTTTTAATCGTCCCTTCCAATTCGATGCATTGTTCGCTCATAGCTTGTGTCTCGATTCTCTGCCAGCGCAAGTAAGGCGTCCGGACGGAAAAAAGTCCGGGCGGAATGGCCAGCATCCCGCCCGGATCGAATTAGGTTGCGTTCAGCTCAATAGCGGGATCGCTCACGACGCGGACCGCGATCTCCGCGGAAACCACCACCGCCACCGCCACGATTTCCGCCGCCGCTAAATCCGCTGCGCTCTTCACGCGGACGCGCTTCATTGACCGTCAACTCACGGCCGTTCACATTTTTTCCAGCCAATTGCTGGATGGCCGCCTGCGCCCCTTCCGGGGTCGCCATGGTGACAAAGGCGAAGCCGCGCGGACGGCCGGTGGAGCGATCGGTCACGATGTTGACATCATTGACCGGGCCACACGTGGCGAAAAGGTCCTGCAGTTCCAATTCACTGGTTTCAAACGCCAGATTGCCGACGAACAGTTTTGTATTACTCATTATTACTTTTTGCCCAGACTTGATCTTGCTTTCCGGACTGTTCCCGACGATCGGGTTTCAAATCCTCACTGAACTTCGTTCACCTGAGATTCACCAGACTCCCTGGAATCAAAAATCATCTAAGACGGGCACAAACTGACATAATGAAAATCAATTGCAAGCGGAATTCTGTGAGCGAAAACCTGATCCGCGCGTCAGTCTTTTTTCGGTGCTTCTTCCTTCTCCGCCAGCGCTTTAATCGCGGGCGGCAGGACAAAAATTGCCAGGTCCACCTGGTTCTGTTCGATGCTCTCCAGGATCGTCACCATCGAGATAGGGCCAAGCCGTTGCGTGAGCTTCATCGCCACCTTTAAATCCCCGATCATTTTGTAGTCGCTGAACACACTGGTGATCTCGGTTTCGCCAAAGGGCGAGTCCTGCTTGCCGGTGAAGCCGATCAACAATCCGGACGCCACATCGAAGTATTTAACGAGTTCGTTTCCGCTGCGCGTGACGAGGCTGACGCGATAGCATGGTTTCCCTTCGAAATCGGATTTTCCGAGCGTTTCGACTTTTTTGAAATTCGATTCGTCTTCCAAAAAGCTGTAAAGGTCGCCCTGCTCTTCCACTTGTTCGAGCGCCTTTCCTTCGAGCAAAATCGGCCCGGTCAAATCATTTTCTGTCCACCCAATGGCGCCATTGAATCCGGATGAAATCCGTCCCGCGCCGGGAATGGTGGTATTGACGAGCACTTTGTTCGGTTTGGCGGCGTAGATTTCGATGGTGCCTTTGATCCCGCCCATCTCGATTTGACCTTTGGCATGATAGGATTTGACGCGTGCAGCGGCTTCCTTTCCGCCGATAGCTTTGAAGAAGCGCGCCAGGACCTCGCGACCCGAAGGCAAAACTTCCTGTTCTCCCGCGGGCTTCTCTGGCTTTTGCGCCTGCGCCACAACCGGCACCGCAGCCATGGCGGCAAACAAAAGGATCAGCAAAGCCCGACGAAATGTGGTGGTTTTCATCAAATGCAATCTTGAACGATCTGGCCAACTTATGGAGCAGCGCCGCCGGATTGTCGAGCGCTTTGGGATTTCGCTTCCTGATCAATCCATCGCAAAGCCGCCTCGATCACCGCGTCGCGCCCCGCCAGCAAATCGTCGCGGCGCAACGGCACGATTTCGTCCGGCACCACACCACGCGCTTCCAGACGTGTGCCCTTGGCGGTGATGAAATCGGCAATGGCGTGATAGAGCAGGTCACCATTGGGCAACGGTTCGAACATGGCTGGAAGGGCCTGGCCCGCGGTAGTTCGCCCAAAGATCCGGGCTCGACCGACGGCTTGCATGCCGCCGGCAAATATTTCAGACGCACTCACCGTGACTTCATCCACCAGAATGGCCAATGGCCCGGCAAAAGGCTCGATGCGCTTGCCGGCGGAATCGACGACGCGCGGATTGGAAAGAATGCGCAGTTCGTTCGAGCGCATTTTCATAGTTCCCAACGTCAGCCGTTCTTTTAAAAAATGCCCGGACAAACCCATGATCATCCCCGCAATGCCACCGGTGTTCCCTCGCAGATCGAGGACAATGCCATCGCTGCCGCGGTACTCGTCGATCGCGCGATGAAACGGTGCGGCGATGGGAACCATCCAGACATTGAACCGAAGCCAGCCAGCTTTGCGGCCCGCCGGAGTTTCCAATGGAGCGCTTTGAAAGCGGGCATAAAGCATTGGAAATTCGCCGAACTTCACCGATTGCCCGGGATTGGGGCGGCGTTCAAGTTCCATTTTGATTTCGCGATCGTGCTCGTCCAGAAACTCCAAGGAAACTCGGCTGCCCGGGCGTCCGAGCAGTTGCGACAAGCTCATGGTCCAACCGAGCATCGGGACTTTGTCGGGATCCAGTTCACGGGCGAGCTGCTCCAACTCGGCGGCCAGATCTTTCGTGCGCGCGCGACGCAACACCCATCCCGGTTTGATTCCCCCCGCACTGGCCGGACCGCCCGGCTCAACCTCGGTCACGAGCACTTGCTTGCCGCTGACGCGCACATCGAGCCCCAAATCGCCGCCGGCATTTTCGCTGTCACTGGTGGCGCTTGGCAGCGGAGATTCCTCTTTGGATGGGTTTTTATTCGAGGATTCTGCCGGTGACTTTTCGCGGACCACGGAACTCGGAGCAACATTCCGCGCCAGTTCTTTGGGAATGATCATCAAATGCGATTGGTCGAGGCGATCGAGCATGTTTTGAATCACCTCGCGCAATTGGAAGACGTTGGTGGCCTGTTCCGCTTGCGGACGGTACTCGGCGCGCAGAGACATCCAATCCACCCCGTTGAAGTTCGTATCAAAATGCGTTTCGTGAATGATCCGCCAGGCCGCGTCAAAAGTGGCGATAAATTCTGGATTGGGCGCAACCGGTGGAGGAGGAGCCGCCGTGGGTGTATCACGTCGCACCTTGCAGCCCGTGAAAGCGAACGTCCAACAAATCACCGCAATGAGGATGAAATCGAATCGGAGTTGGCCAATCGGACGCACCTCTGTTTTGTAAAAGAAGCTCCTCCGAAACGGAATGATTTTTAGCAAAGCAAAGCTGGTTCCACGATCGGAAACTCACGTCGCACTAAATTTGAGTGAGTTTCAGCGCGGCTGCTTTTTTCTGGGAAGGATGAAACGCCTCGTAAACTTCCGCCCCGCTACCAACCACGAGGGCAATCATTGATTGAAAAAACGGGACGAAAAGAAAGGCGAGATTGCTGAATGCCACCGGATGCCAAGCCAAGGCATCAAAATAAGCAACTGTCCCGCCGGTCGCAACCACTGCGACCGTCATGAGCACGGTCAAAGAAACGACTCTGTGCTGAGTTGCGAACGCGGAAATTAGCAAGAACCCATAGGGAATACTCATGAATGCCAGATTCATGAATACAGCCGTGGCAGAAGAAAACCGCAGCGCGAAGAAAAACAGGTTTATGACGGTGACGATGAGGGTTAAAGCGAGCGTGACCAATCCGATTTTGAATGGCGTAAACCGAGTCATGGTAGGGTTGCACCGCGTCTCTCTCGCGCGGGCGATTTTGGTTTATTCCGTAGTATCCACGAACTCGACCTTTTCGAAGCCGAGTTGCTGAAACAATTGCACCAACTGCTGCCGGCCGCGCTGCCGGGCATCATCGATAATCCCGCCGTAGCGCGCGGCGCGCCGGATGTCATCCACAGCCTGGATGCGGGCGTTTTGTTCGAGATCTTTGTCGAACTGCCGCAACAATCCGGTCGTTCTCTCGATCACTTGTGTTTTCTTTTCTTCGAGATAGACATCCGTAATCGCCGGTTCCGGCATGTGGATGGTGATCTTGTTTCCATCGAAGCTCAGGTCCCCCGCCTGGAGCTGGCTGAGGTCAATGCCCGCTTTCACCACTCCGTGCGCGACCATGAGCACGCGATTTTCACCATACCATTTGGCATCTTCGAAAATAACCACTTTCTCGATGACATATTTGACGGTGACGAGCTGTGAGAGGGTTTGGACCTGGCGCAGAATGGCGGCGGTGTTGTAAACGCGCGCCGAGGAGCCGGGATGAAGAATGCGCGAGACAACAAGCCCCAGGCCAGTTCCCAGAAACAAAACCAACACCAGGAACAGCAACATCAGAATGACCCGCGATCTGGTCATGGCCCCGAGCATAATGAAACGCCCATGATTGCAAAGCCGTTTCGAAGTCCAGTCGCAAAATGGAAATGCGCGGTGAATGGCAATTCCGGTGCCCACCCGGTTCGGATTCAGGTCCTGCAGAGGGCGAGCGGCGCTCTAAACTGCAGGCGAAGACACCGGCGAGAACGCTCGTGTGATACGCCAAACGCGAGAAGTCGCTTTGCCGCTTGGCAGTGTCGAGTGGTTTTGTTTAGCTGTGCCGCGCCAAATGAAACGATGCGCGTTGCTCCTGATTTTCCTTCTGTCAATCGCTCTGCCCGGGAGCTCCGCCGCCGATGCTGAACCGGAACTGATCATCCGCAACGGCACACCCGAAACGGAAGCCTTCTACAATGAAACGACCGGCATCTGGGGCGCGACGAACGGAGTCGTCGCCACTTACGGCCAGGTAACGCTCACCGCCAAATCAGCCTCGGGCAACATGATGACTGGCGACGTGCTCGCCGAAGGGGATGTGCAATTGCAGCAAAGCGGCCAAATCTGGCGCGGGCCACGGCTTGAATACAATTTTAAGACGCGCCAGATGCGATCCGATACCTTCCGCACGGGCATGGCGCCATTTTATGTCTCCGGCGAAGGCTTGAGCGCGGACATCTCGAAAGGCTTTTACTCTGCCACCAACTCGATCGTCACGACCGACGACGTGGCCGAGCCGGCGTTCAAAATCCGCGCGCGCACCCTCACGATGGTGCCCGGAAAGTACATCGAGGCAAGGGACGCGACGGTGTATCTCGGTTCGGTGCCCGTGTTTTTTTATCCCTATTATCATCGCAGCCTGGTGCGGCATCCGAACAACTTTGCCTTCTTGCCGGGTTACCGCAGTTTGTATGGCCCCTATTTGCTGGGGGAATACAATTGGTTTCTCAACGATCAACTGAGCGGCACCTTGCATCTGGATTACCGGCTCAAACGTGGCGTCGGATTTGGTCCGGACGCGGCTTACGATTTGGGGCGCTGGGGCAAAGGCAATCTCATGGCCTATTACGCCCACGACGAAGATCCGGGCGAAGATACGGCGGGCCGGCCCATTCGCACCGATCGGCATCGCATTCACTTTTCGCATCACGCCACGATTCAGACGAATCTGTCGGCAAAAATTGTGGTGCGTGAACAAAGCGATGCTTTGATCATTCGCGATTTTTTCGAAGGGGAATACCGGCAGGACACACAACCCAAATCCTTTTTTGAAGTCAGCCAGCATTGGCCGAATTGGTCTTTGGATCTGCTCGCGCAACCGCAACTGAACGATTTCTTTCAAACGGTCGAGCGTTTGCCGGACGTGAAGCTCAGCGCCTTGCGCCAGCAGCTCGGCATCACGCCGTTTTATTATGAAGGCGAAAACTCGGTGGGCTACTTTCGATTTCAACCGGCGGAAGGGCTCAGCCCTGAGTATGCCGCTTTTCGCGCCGATTCCTTTCATCAACTGCTTCTGCCGCAAACGTACTTCGGCTGGCTGAACTTCACTCCGCGTGTCGGTGGCCGTTTCACACATTATGGTGAAACCGACGGTCAGGCCAATTTCGAGGCGCAGGATCGAACCGTGTTCAATACCGGCGCCGAAGTTTCATTCAAGGCGTCTCGCATCTGGCGGGAAGCGCGCAGCCGAGTTTGGGATGTCACCGAACTGCGTCACATCATCGAACCGTCAGTGAATTATGTCTTCGTCCCTTCACCCAGCAAAGCGCCGCTGGAACTGCCTCAGTTCGACACGGAAATCCCGAGCCTGCGCCTGATCCCGATTGATTTTCCCGACTACAACGCGGTGGATTCGATCGACAGCCAGAATGTGCTGCGGCTGGGCTTGCGCAACAAACTGCAAACCAAACGCCGCGGTGAAATCGATCACCTGGTCAATTGGGCGGTCTATACCGATTGGCGGCTCGATCCGCGCGCCGATCAATCCACCTTTGCCGATTTGTTTTCCGATCTGGATTTGAAACCGCGCTCGTGGCTGACTTTGAATTCGGAGACACGCTACGACATCGATGCCGGAAATTTTCGAATGGCAAATCATTGGGCCACCTTGCTTCCGAACAACACCTGGGCTGTGAGTGTGGGGCACCGCTATTTCCGGCGCGACCCGCGTTTTGAATCGCGCGACCCTCGTTTTGCCGGCACGTCCGAGAACAATCTCGTCTTCAGCAGCATTTACTTTCGGTTGAATGAGAATTGGGCCGCGCGCATGACGCATCACTTCGAGGGGCGCGATGGGGTCATGGAAGAGCAGTATTACACCATTTACCGCGATTTGAGGAGTTGGACCGCCGCGCTGACGCTCCGCCTGCGTGACAATCGCATCGGGCAGGACGATTTCACGATTGCCATCACCTTTTCATTGAAAGCCTTTCCACGCTTTCGACTCGGCGAGGACCAATTGCAACCGGCCTCTTTGCTCGGCGGGTAAGTTCTCGAACAGCTTGCGCGCAGAAAAAGTGAGAGCCGACTCACGTCAGGCTGCTACGGGGAATTGGGTTCTGGCGTAGCATCGAATGTGAGTTCGATCATTTGTTTCTGGTCGAGACGTCCCTCGGCAATCGGGGACGCGCTTGGCGGATCCCTTTACGTCCAGCGCGATTGTTCGCGTGGGAATGCGAAAGGTGATTGATTGGCTTGCGC